>JBQCHW010000129.1:0-5232 GCA_051954315.1 Solirubrobacterales bacterium | reverse complement strand
GAGGGGACCTCCTTCGGGATCCCGCCCTTGATCTGGGCCTGGCGCGAGGGGATCTGGCCCTGGCCGGCCTGCAGGACCTGGCCGAAGACGACCTGCTCGACCTGCTCGGGGGCAACGCCGGAGCGGTCCAGCGCCGCCTCGATCACGGTGCCGCCGAGGTCGGTGGCGTCAACGGAGGAGAGACCGCCGCCCATCTTTCCGAATGGGGTGCGCGCGGTTCCGAGAATCACTGAGCTGGGCATCTACTGCCTTTCCTTTCAAGTTTCGCTAGGCCTGGCCCCTGTCCGCCAGGTCCAGCGGATGACGATACCGACAGGGCGTAGACTCGCGGCCGATGAAGGTCGAGGTGAAGCCAGTCGAGGTTGCCGAGAGCGGCGCCGACCTGCTTGCCGTCGGGCTGTTCGAGGGCGCGGAGCTGCCCGCGGGCATCGCGACCGCCGCCGGCGCCGAGGAGGCGCGCCCCGGCTTCAAGAAAGTTTCGCTGCTGCGCCCGGACGGCTTCCCGCCGGTTGTCGTGGTCGGGCTCGGGGAGCGCGGGGAGATCGACCCCGAGAAGCTGCGGGTCGCCGCCGCGCTGGCCGCCAAGGAGGCGGCGCGCCTGCAGGCCGGCTCCCTCGCTTGGGCGCTGCCCGAGGAGGGCGACGCGTCCGCGGCCGCCGAGGCGCTCGTCACCGGGACGATCCTCGCCGCCTACCGCTTCGACCGCTTCAAGTCCGGCGACGGCGACGACTCGCCGCGGCTGGAGGCGCTGACGCTGCTCGGGCCCGCGGAGATCGAGGACGCCGTCGCGGTGGCGCGGGTCGCCGCCGAGGCCCAGAACCGGGCCCGCGACCTCCAGCTCACCCCCGCCAACGTCGCCACCCCGACCTACCTCGCCGAGCGCGCCGAAGAGATCGCCGCCGGCACCGACTCGCTCTCGGTCGAGGTCTTCGGCCGAGCTGAGCTCGAAGCGAAAGGCATGGGAGGCCTGATCGCCGTCGGCCAGGGCGGCCCGCAGGAGCCGAAGCTGATCGTCCTTCGTTACGACGGCGGCGGTTCCGGCTCTCCCCTCGCCTACATCGGCAAGGGCGTGACCTTCGACACCGGCGGCATCTCGCTCAAGCCCGGCGCCGGGATGCAGGAGATGAAGATGGACAGGTCCGGCGCGGCCGCCGTGCTCGAGGCGACCGCGGCGATCGCCGAGCTGGGGCTGCCGCTCAACCTGATCGCCCTCGTCCCGACGACCGAGAACATGCCCTCGGGGACCGCGATCAAGCCCGGCGACGTGATCACCCAGTACAACGGCAAGACGGTCGAGGTCAACAACACCGATGCCGAGGGACGCCTGATCCTCGCCGACGCCCTCGCCTACGCGGTCGAGCTCGGCGCCGAGCAGCTCGTCGACATCGCGACCCTGACCGGGGCGGTCGAGATCGCCCTCGGCTCGACCTACGCCGGCCTGATCTCCAACGACGACGCGCTCGCCGCCGCGGTCACCAGCGCCAGCGAGACGACCGGCGAGCTGTCCTGGCGGCTGCCGCTGCACCCCGAGTACAAGGAGCTGATGAAGGGGACCGTCGCCGACCTCTCCAACCTCGGCAAAAAGCGCAAGGCCGGGACGATCACCGCCGCCTCCTTCCTCGAGGAGTTCGTCGACGAGACGCCCTGGGCGCACCTGGACATCGCCGGCAGCGCCTGGGACATCGGCCGCGAGTACGTCGGCAACGAAGCCAACGGCTTCGGCGTGCGGCTGCTGGTCGAGCTCGCCCGCCAGCACGCTTCCTAGCCTTCTCCCAGCAGCATGCAGGTAGCGATGCCGTGGGCGAGCAGCTTGTTGCTGTCGGCCGCAACCAGGTTCGCCTCCGCCGTCGCCTGCTTGCGGCCCCGGTACATGACCGTCGCCTCGCAGAGGACGCGGCCGGTGTCGCGGGTGATCGGGCGCACGTACTTCGCCTCGAGGCCAAGCGAGGTGTAGGCGACGCCGGCCGGCAGCGTGGTGTGGACGGCGCAGCCGAGGGCGGAGTCGAGCAGGGTCGCGGCGTAGCCGCCGTGGACGACGCCAATCGGGTTGTAGTGCTCCTCGCCGGGTTCGCCCTCGAAGATCACCCTCCCCTCCTCCAGCTCGACCGGCCGCAGCCGCATCGTCACCGCGATCGGCGGCGGCGGCATCTCGCCGCGGACGACCGCGCTCATGTACTCCATGCCGGTCATCGTCGCCCCGGCAGCCGCGGTCGGTACCGGGTCCTGCCAGACCAGGGTGCGGCTGCGCGAGCTGTCGGGGTTGGAGGCGGCGAAGGTCTCGGCCAGCTCGGCCGCAGTTCCCTCCGGGGCGGTGACGACGCCGTCGCCGCTCACTTGATCTCGATCCTCCGGTAGGCGGTGGCGCGCTGGCGGTCAGGTGCTCCGACCGGGTAGTGCAGGTCGGCGCTGATCTCCTCCTGCGTGATCGTGATCCGCGACCTCAGCCGCCGCCGCGAGTGCCTGTGTCTTGGGATCAGCCTCATGGTCTGCCTCCGATCGAAGCTTCGACTTGGTTGCATCAAGAAACCATCTCTTGGCGGGAGCCTAACCGAAGTCAGTTGCTTGATGCAACCAAGTGTGCGAAGATCACACTCGTGCTCCGTCGCGACTACCCCGGCGTTGATTCCCCCGTCGCCAAGGCGCTCGAGGTGATCGGCGAGCGCTGGTCGCTGCTGATCGTCCGCACGGTGATGCACGGCAACCGCCGCTTCGGCGAGATGCAAGAGAACCTCGGAATCGCCCGCAACGTCCTCTCCGCCCGCCTCCAACGCCTGGTCGACGAGGAGATCCTCGAACGTCGCGCCTACTCCGAAAACCCGCCCCGCTACGAGTACTTCCTCACCCAGAAGGGCCTCGACCTCTGGCCCGCCCTGATCGCCCTCCTCCACTGGGGCGAGCGCTACTCCCCCGACCCCCACGGCCCCAGCCGCCTGATCGTCCACAAGGAGTGCGGCGGCGAGGTAAGCGAGCGCGGCGTCTGCGAACGCTGCGGCAAGATCCTGACGGCGCGAGATGCAATCCAGGTGCCGGGGCCGGGCGCGAAGGCCACGAAGGCGGCCGGCGCGGCAGCGACGACCTAGTACGAACCGCCATCCTCCTCGGATTTTCGAATTTTCTCCGCCAGCACGAGGTACTCCTCAAGCATGTTCCTGTCCTTCGGTCGATTCGCGGCGCGCTTCATCGAAATCAGATGGTTCAACGAAGCGACCGGCACCGTTAGACCGAAAAATTCCCTCTCCTCTGACTTCGCCCGCAGCTCGTCGAAATTGCGGATTCCCGCCACGTCAGCGAGCACGTCAAAGTCGCCGAATGGAGTGACGAAGGTGAAGTTGGCACCGTTTTCGATGGATTTCTCATCGAGCTGAAACGGCAGATCAGCTGGCGCGCCGCGAAGGCGGACCCCGATCTCCTTCAGGGCAGCAACTAATCGCCCCACGTTCGCCTTGTCCCGCGAGTAAGCCACATCCAGGTCAAAGCTCGGGTAATTGGAGCCGCGAGCGATACCGGCCATTCCTCCGATCAATACGAAATCAACTCCATGCCGAACCAATGGCTCAAGAAGACGCCGAATGTCCGGCGCTTTGGGAGGCAGCGACTCCATCAAGTGTGCCAGCCCGCCCGCTTGGGGAGGGGGCTCATCTCGATTACCTGATCCGCAAACGCCCGGCCGTATTCCAGACGCTCCTCCTCGCTCATCTTCAGTCGCTCATCTATGAGCGTGGCGTCGATCCCCGCATCTCGCTTCTCAGCAGCAAGCACCAAATCCTCTCCGAGCAGGTACAGCAACTCCGCCAGGGTCTGCACCGTGGGCGATATGCGGTCCTTCTCGATCCGAGAGATGGCCGACTGGGTGGTGCCCGCGCGAATCGCCAGCTGCTCTTGGCTGACGCCATGGCGTTGACGAGCCTCTCGAAGAAGTCGTCCAGGACTGAGCGGATGATATGCCATATATGCGATTATTACATATAAGCAATGTCTCCTCAGTCCTCTAGCCGCTAGCTTTCGAGACGAGCGAAAGCGACGAGAGGAACGGAATGGCGACGGCGGCTGAGCTTCAGGTACGGGACAGAGTCTTCATCGGCGGTGAGTGGGTCGAGCCGAGCGGGGCCGATCCGATCGAGGTGGTGAACTCGACCACCGAGGAGGTCATGGGGAGCATTCCGGGGTGCACGCCGGTTGACGTCGACAAAGCCGTCGCCGCTGCCCGGGACGCCTTCGAGAGCTGGTCGCAGACCTCGCGCAAGACCCGCGCCGGCTACATCGCCGCAATCGCCGCGGGGCTGAGCGAGCGGGCTGAGGAGATCGCGACGACGATCACCCAGGAGCTGGGGATGCCGCTGAAGCTGAGCCGAATCGTCCAGGTCGGCCTCCCCACCTCGCAGTTCGCCTCGACGCCCCAGCTGATGGAGGAAGTCGATTGGGAGGAGGAGATCGGCAACTCGCGGGTGGTGCGCGAGCCGGTCGGCGTGCTCGGCGCGATCACGCCGTGGAACTACCCCCTCAACCAGATCGCCTGCAAGGTCGCGCCGGCGCTGGCCGCCGGCTGCACGGTCGTCTTGAAGCCGAGCGAGGTAACGCCGCTGAACGCCTTCCTGCTTACCGAGGTGATCGAGGCCGCCGGGCTGCCGGCCGGCGTCTTCAACCTCGTCACCGGCACCGGGCCGGTGGTCGGCGAGGCAATCGCTGGCCACCCCGGCGTCGACATGGTCTCCTTCACCGGCTCGACCAGAGCCGGGCGCCGGGTCAGCGAGCTGGCGGCGGCGACGGTGAAGCCGGTGGCGATGGAGCTCGGCGGCAAGTCGCCGAACGTGATCCTCGACGACGTCGATCTCGCCAAGGCGGTCCCGGACGGGGTGGCCAAGTGCTTCCTCAACTCGGGCCAGACCTGCAGCGCCCTGACCCGGATGCTGGTCCCGCGCCAGCGGCTGGCCGAGGTCGAGGAGCTGGCGAAAGCGGCGGCCGAGACCTTCACCCCCGGCGACCCGTTCGACTCCGGCACCCGGCTGGGCCCGCTGGTCTCCGACGTCCAGCGCGAGCGCGTCCGCGGCTACATCGAAAAGGGGATCGAGGAGGGCGCGCGGCTCCTCACCGGCGGCGCCGAGCCGCCCGAGAGCCTCGAGCGCGGCTACTTCGTCCGCCCCACCGTCTTCTCCGAGGTGACCCCGGAGATGACGATCGGCCAGGAGGAGATCTTCGGCCCGGTCCTGGTGATCCAGCCCTACGAGGGCGAGG
>JBQCHW010000128.1:0-2559 GCA_051954315.1 Solirubrobacterales bacterium | reverse complement strand
TCTCCACCGTGCTCGGCATCATCGAGCTCTGCTGGGGCGACGTCGGCCTGCTGCTCTCGATGCCGCGCCAGGGGCTCGGCAACTCGGCGATCGCCTCGGTCGCGACCGAGGAGCAGCTGAAGAAGTACGGCGGCAAGTGGGCGGCGATGGCGATCACCGAGCCCGAAGCCGGCTCGGACTCCGCCGCGATCCGCGCCACCGCCGAGCTCGACGGCGACGAATACGTCCTCAACGGCGAGAAGATCTTCGTCACCTCGGGCGACCGGGCCGACCTGATCGTCGTCTGGGCGTCGCTCGACCGCTCGAAAGGGCGGGCGGCGATCAAGTCGTTCATCGTCGAGCGCGACAACCCCGGCCTGAAGCTGGACCGGCTCGAGCACAAGCTCGGGATCCGCGCCTCCGACACCGCCAACTTCACCCTGCAGGACTGCCGGGTGCCGAAAGAGGCTCTGCTCGGCGACCCGGAGGTGAAAGAGAAGGGCTTCGCCGGGGTGATGGAAACGTTTGACAACACGCGGCCGCTGGTTGCCGCGATGGCGGTCGGCGTGACCCGGGCGGCGCTCGAAGAGACCCGCCGCCTGCTGAAAGAGGCCGGCGTGAAGATCGACTACGACAAGCCCGCCCTGCAGCAGCACGCCGCGGCGGCGCGCTTCCTCGAGATGGAGGCCGACTACGAGGCCGCCTGGCTGCTTACCCTCCAGGCTGCCTGGATGGCCGATAACTCGAAGCCGAACTCGCTGCAGGCCTCGATGGCCAAGGCGAAGGCGGGGCGCACCGGCGTCGACGTCACCCTTGGCTGCGTCGAGCTCTGCGGCTCGGTCGGCTACGGCGAGAACGAGCTGCTGGAGAAGTGGGCCCGCGACTCGAAGATCCTCGACATCTTCGAGGGCACCCAGCAGATCCAGCTCCTGATCGTCGCCCGCCAGCTGCTGAAAAAGACCTCCGCCGAACTCCGGTAGCCAGGAGGCAGGGATAATCCTCGATCCGTGAATTTGATCGAGGACTTGATGGAACGATCCCCGGCTTCGCGGCTGGGGATCGTTTCTATTGACGCTGAAGCGAACCGGCGGGACTGGTACTTCGGCGAACTGGTCGCCAAATCGGCGGGGCTCTCGGGAGCGTTTGCCGCCCGCGGGGTCGAGCGGGGCGATGTGGTGATGACGCTGGTTGGGAACCGGATCGAGTGGGTGCTTTCACTGCTTGCCTGCTGGCGGATGGGGGCGGTGGCGCTGCCTTGCAACACGATGCTGCGGCGGCATGACCTGGAGCACCGGGTCGCGGCCGCGAATCCCAAGCTCTGCGTCGGCGAGGAAGCGCTGCTGGCGGATATGCCCGACGGGGTGCCGCTGATGACGATGGCCGACGTCGCCGAGGTGATGGACGAGGATCGGCCGCAGGAGACTCCCGCCGCGGTCGAGGAGATGGAGGCGGAGGACCCGGCCCTGATCGTCTTCACCTCGGGGACGACCGGCGAGCCGCGCGGGGTCGTGCACGCCTATCGCTACCTGATGGGGCAGCAGGTCCAGGCGGAGCACTGGTTCGGGTCGCGGAAGGGGGATTTGGCCTGGTGCACTACCGCGACCGGGTGGTCGAAGTCGGCGCGGAACGTCTTCCTCGCGCCCTGGATCACCGGCGCCGCCGCGGTCATCCACGACGGCCGCTTCGACCCGGCCGAGCGGCTCGACTTCGCCGAGGCGCTCGGCGTCAACGTCCTCTGCCAGGCGCCGACCGAGTACCGGATGCTGGCCCGGCGCACCCAGCTGCGGCCGCTGCCGAAGCTGCGGCGGATGGTCTCGGCCGGCGAGCCGCTCGACCCGGAGACGATCGCCGCCTTCCGCGAGGCGACGGGCCTCGAGCCCGCCGACGGCTACGGCCAGACCGAGACCGGCCACGTCACCGCGAACCTCGTCGGCGAGCCGGTCCGCCTGGGGTCGATGGGCAAACCGCTGCCCGGCATGGACGTGCGGATCGTTCCCGACGAGGAGACAGACGGCTCCGGCGTCGGCGAACTGCAGCTCCGCGCCGCCTCCTCCCCCACCTTCTTCTCCCGCTACCTGGACGGCGAGCGCTTCGAAGGCGAGTGGTGGCAGACCGGCGACCTGGTCCGCGAAGACGAGGACGGTTACCTCTTCTTCGAGGGCCGCGGCGACGACATCATCCTCTCCTCCGGCTACCGGATCGGCCCGACCGAGGTCGAGTCCGCCCTTCTCTCCCACCCCGCCGTCGCCGAGGCCGCCGCGGTCGCGGCGCCAGACCCCGAGCGCGGCGCTGTGGTCCGCGCGATCGTCGTGCCTCGCAATGGCAACGGCGATGACGCGCTCGTGCGCGAGCTGCAGGAGCACTGCAAACGCGAGACCGCGCCCTACAAGTTCCCCCGCATCGTCGAGTTCGTCGACGAGCTACCGAAGACCAGCAGCGGCAAGATCAAGCGCGCCCAGCTGCGGGCGGAGTCTCTCGAGACGGCCTCGGCCGCGAGCTCGGCAATGTCGGTCGGCCGCCCCAGGTGGAACCCCTGGGCCATGTCGACGCCGTAGTCGCGCAGCATCGTCCGCGTGTCCT
>JBQCHW010000127.1:0-8067 GCA_051954315.1 Solirubrobacterales bacterium | reverse complement strand
CGACGGCACGACGCGGCTCTCGAGCGGCGGCGAGCCGATCCGACACTTCATGGGAACGTCGACGTTCGCGGAGTACACGGTCATGCCGGAGATCGCGCTCGCCACGGTGAGCCCGGAGGCACCGCTCGACGGCGCGGCGCTGTTCGCGTGCGGGCTCTCGACGGGCATCGGTGCGGCTTTGAACACTGCGAAGGTCGAAGCGGGCTCGACGTGCGTCGTCTTCGGCGCCGGCATGGTCGGCCTCGGCGCCGTCGCCGGCTGCCGCCTGCAGGGCGCCGAGCGGATCATCTGCGTCGACCTCTCGCCCGAGCGGCTCGAGCTCGCCCGCGGCCAGGGCGCCACCGACCTGCTCGAGGGCGGCGAGGGAACGGTCGAGCGGATCCTCGAGATGACCGGCGGCTTCGGCGCCGACTACACCTTCGAGGCGACCGGCAGCGTCGCCGTCATGCGCCAGGCGCTGGAAGCGGCGCGGATGGGCTGGGGCCTCTGCACTGTCGCCGGCGTCGCCGGCAAGGGCGAGACCCTCGACGTCGTCCCCCGCCTGCTGATCACCGGCCGTCGCCTCGCCGGCTCCTCCTTCGGTGGCGTCAAGGGCCGCGACCAGGTCCCGGTCCTGATCGACCGCTACCTAGCCGGCGAGATCGACGTCGCCCCGTTCCTCTCCCACCGGATCGGCCTCGACGAGGTCAACCGCGGCTTCGAGCTGATGGAGGCCCAGGACGGGATCCGCAGCGTCATCGAGCTCTCCTAGGTCATCGCAGCACGGTCGCGCAACGTTCGGGCCTGACCGGACATATACGAGCGATGCCCCAGGAGTCGACGATCACCGACGCCCTGTCGCGCGAGGTGGCCGAGCAGCGCTTCGCCCGCCTCTACCGCGAGCATGCGCGTGAGATCCTCGGCTACGCGCTGCGCCGCTGCCCCGAGCCCGAAGACGCGGCCGATGTCGTTGCCGAGACCTTCCTTGCGGCCTGGCGGCGACTGCCCGACGTCCCTCCCGGCGGGGAGGCGCGGCTCTGGCTCTTCGGCACCGCTCGCCTGGTGGTCGCCAACCAGCGCCGCGGCGATCGCCGCCGCACCCGCCTCGCCGAGCACCTCCGCTCGGAGCTGAGGCGCCAGCTTCCGGCCGAGGCGCCGGCGGAGCCGAGCGGGATCCTCGAGGCGCTCCACCGGCTCGAGGAGGCCGACAGGGAGCTGTTGATGCTCGTCGGCTGGGAGGAGCTGACGCCGGCGCAGGCCGCGCGGGTGCTCGGGATCACGGCCCTGGCGGCTCGCAGCCGGCTACATCGGGCGCGGCGCCGGCTGCGGGCGCGGCTGGCCGAAGTCGAAGGCGAAGACGTGCGAGAGAACGACTTGGAAGCGAAGGAGGCCCGACGATGAAGACCCACGACCTCGATAGGGAGCTGCGGGCCGTAGATCCGTTCCCGGCACCGAGCCTGATGGCGCTCGAGTTGGACGCGGCGGAGGCGGAGCTGGGGGAGGCGATCGTCACCGGGCCCGCGGACCTGGATGCGGCACCCACCGGTACCGAACCCCAACGCCCCTGGCGCTCCTGGCGGCGCCGAACGGTCCCGGCGCTTGCCGTCGCCTTCGCCGTCCTCGCCGGGATCGCCGCTCTGATCCTCCCCGGCGGAGGCGGAGGTGAGGGGTCGGGCCGCGCCTACGCCGCCGAGCTGGTCCGCTTCGCCGAATCCTCGCCGCTGCTGCTGCTCGAAGGCCCGGGCTGGCGGGTCCAGAACGTCACCGAGTACCGCAGCCGCGGCGGGCTCGAAGGGCAGATGGAATTCGTCACCGGCAAGCCGATCCCCTACGAAACGATCTACACCACCGGCAGTCCGCGCAGGCAGCGCGAGTCGGGGATGTTCCCGCCGGCGGTCCGTCAGCGACGGGTCGAACTGTCGTGGCGCCACGGCAACCTCGCCGGGACGATCGCGATGCAGCGCCAGAGCCTCCACCCGCACGGCCAACGCTGGGTGAAGCTGCCGGTCCTCGACACCACCGCCGCGGTCGACACCCGGGCCGAGTTCTACGTCAACCAAGGCGGGCCCGGCAACCGCAGGATGGTCGCCTTCTGGTCCGAAGGCGGATACGTGCTGCAGCTGGCGGCCGCGGTCCCCGACCTCGCCGCCTTCGAAGAACGGCTGGATTGGCTGACCAAGGTCGACACCCAGACCTGGCTCGACGCGATGCCGGCGAAGGTGGTGAAGGCGGCGGACCACGACGCGACCGTGCGGGAGATCCTCGAGGGGATCCCCGTCCCGGACACGTTCCGCGCCTCGAAGGTCCCCGACGAAGGCCTCACCACCGACCGCTACCAGGTCGGCGCCAGCGTCACCGGGACCGTCTCCTGCCTCTGGTTCCTGCAGTGGGCGCAGGCCCGTCGCAGCGGCGACCACGCGGCCGAGCTGGAGGCAGAGCGGGCGATGGCGACCTCGCGGCGCTGGCCGATCCTGCGGGAGATGGCGAAGGACGGCGCCTACCCCGCGACGATCTGGGAACTCGCGGCGGAGATGCCGAGCGGCGTCTGGGTCTTCCGCGGGCACCGCCGCCCGCTGCTGCCCCGGGCGGAAGGGCTGGGCTGCGCCCGCTTCGGGTTGCCGCTGCTTCCGCGCAAGCAGAAGCTGCAGCGCGAACGGGGCGGGCCGCCGCCCCCGCCTTAGCGAGGGCTAGCCGGCGTTGAGCTCGACCGCTTCGCGGAAGAGCGCCTTCAGCGCCTCGCCGTCGATCTCTTCGCCCTCGGAGATGTCGATCGCGCGGCGGGTGTTGCCGCCGAGGCTGGAGTTGAAGAGGCCCGAGGGATGCTCGAAGGAAGCGCCCTTGGCGAAGGTCAGCTTCACGGCTTTCTTGTAGGTCTCGCCGGTGCAGACGATGCCGTCGTGCGACCAGACCGGAACCCGCCACTTCCACTCCTCGACCACCTCCGGGTCGGCCTCGCGGATCAGCGAGCGGACTCGGGCAAGCGCCTCGCCGCGCCAGTCGCCCAACTCCTCGATCCGCGCATCGATCAGCTCCGCGGGGGAGGCATCGGGGTGTGCTTCTTCGAACTCGCTCTGCTTCCTCATCGGGGGCAGTGTAGGTCCGCGGCGACGAGTGCGGCGATCCGCTCGGGCTCCTCTTTCGATGGTGCGTTGGATCGTGGTGACGGGGATGTTGTGGCGGTGGGTGGTGAAGAGCCGTCTCCCTCGCCCTCCTTCTTCTGCTGGGTAGGAGGGCGAGGGAGACGGCTCTTGAGAGGTGGAGAGGGAGGGGCAGCGGTGGAGGTGGATCCCTCGTTGAGGCTTGCGCCCGGAGGTGGCGGGGGTCGAGACGTGGATGGCGCCGCCGATCGGTTTCAGGAGCTTCCAGAGCGCCGCGGCGGAGTGGTGACTTAGGACCGCTCCGTCTCCACAAGCGAGCACGGCTGCCATCCAACGCCCATGCCAACTCGGAGCGCGGTGTCCTACCGCGTAAATGCCCCGGTGGAGGCGATGAAGACGCCCCGCTTTGACGCGTCGCGTTACAGCGCTCTTATCGATCCCCGCCTCTCGAAGCTGCTCCGCGGTGACGGTCCCGTGCTGCCGCGAAGCGATCTTTGCCAACCGCGAATCGGGCGTGTCGCTTTCCTCTCGCATAGCGAGAGTAAGTCGACAGGGCTCCGGGACTCTCCCCCCTACCCCGCTGCTTTTTGTCCCTAGGTGCGCCTTGCGAGCTACGCAGCGCTCGGGATCATCGCCCCCGCCACGAGCTCCACCGAGCGCAATCGGTTCGCGACCGTGTCGCTGTAGTGGACCGTGATCAGCTCGTCGGCGCCGGTGTCCTCCGCGAAGCGCTGCAGGTACTCGGAGACCTCGTCGACCGTCCCGGTGGCGGTGTACGCGAGCATTTCGTCCACCGCTGCCGCTTGCGGGGAGGCGAGGAGGTCGGTGATGTCGTCCTCGCTGAGCTTGCGGCCGCGGCCGAAGAGGGCGCGGGCGCGGACTCGGCGGGCGGCTTCGAGTTGGGCGGCGGCGCTCTCGGAGGTCTCGGCGGCGATCACGCCGACGCCGGCGATCGCGTAGGGCTCCTGCAGCTGCTGGGAGGGCTTGAACTCCTCGCGGTAGACCTTCAGCGCCTCGTGCAGGAAGCGGGGCGCGAAGTGGGAGGCGAAGGCGTAGGGGAGGCCGAGCTGTGCCGCCAGTTCGGCGCCGAAGAGGGAGGAGCCGAGGAGGTAGAGCGGCACCTTGGTGCCGCGGCCGGGAATCGCCCGCAGGCCGGGGAGGGGCTCGTCGTCGGAGAGGAAGCGCTGCAACTCGACGACGTCCTGGGGGAAGCGATCGCTGGCATGAGGGTCGCGGCGCAGCGCCATCCAGGTGCGCTGGTCGGTGCCCGGCGCCCGGCCGAGGCCGAGGTCGATCCGCCCGGGGTGCAGGGTCTCCAACGTCCCGAACTGCTCGGCGATCACCAGCGGCGAGTGGTTCGGCAGCATCACGCCGCCGGCGCCGAGCCGGATCGTCTCCGTGTGGGCGGCGATGTGGGCGATCAAAACCGCGGTCGCCGAGGAGGCGATCGAGGAGATGTTGTGGTGCTCGGCGTACCAGATGCGGCGGTAGCCGCCGCGCTCAGCCGTCCGCGCCAGCTCGACGCTGCCCGCGAAGCTCTCGGCGATCGTCTCCTCGCGGCCGACGGCGGCGAGGTCGAGGATCGAGAGGGGGGCCGGGACGGCTGCCATCGCCCCGCAACGATAAAGAGGCGCCGCCGCCGGTCCGCGGAGGGTTCTCATCTCGGCAACATCTCCGTCGGGGCCCTGCTGTTCCATTCGGTGGAGTCAGGGTTAGGTGTTCACTTGCCGACTTCGTCCCCATCCCGCCTCCGCCGGGCAGCGCCGCTGCCGCGGCCGCTGTTCGAGCGCCGGCGCTTGCGCCTCGCCGACGGCGCCGAGACGACGGTCCACGTCGCCCGCTTCGACCGCGCCGCCTTCGACCTGCGGGTGGTCGTGCTCGACCCGCCCTCGACCGTGCAGGGATGGTGCCGCCGCACCGGCGCCGACCACGCGATCGTCGGCGGCTTCTACTTGCGGCCCGGCGGGCCGGCCCTCGGGGACCTCTGGGTCGCCGGCCGGGCGCTCGAGACCGAGCCCTTCGACGCCCCCTGGCACGACGAGCGCGCCTGCGTCCACGTCGACGCGGGCGAGGTGCAGCTGGCGCCGCGGCGCCAGCTCGGCCCCGCCGCGCACGGCGCCCTCCTCCACGCCGGCCCGATGCTGGTCGAGGGACGCCGCTCGTTGGTCGCCGGCGGCGCCGACCGCGAGGGCTTCTCCGCCGGGGCCCGCCAGTTCGACTCCGACATCACCGCCGGCCGCTACCCGCGCGCCGCGCTCGGGCTTTCCGCCGGCCATCTGATCGCCGCCGTCTGCGACGGCCGCGCCGACGACGAGGCGGGCCTGTCGATGGCCGAGCTGGCGGCGGCGATGATCGGCCTCGGCGCCGAGCAGGCGATCAACCTCGACGGCGGCGGCTCCGCCTCCCTGGTGGTCGGGGGCTCGCTCGTCAACACCCCGCGCGAGGAGCACGGGATCGAGCTCGACGGCGGCCGCGCCGTCGCCACCGCGCTCCACTTCGCCCCCCGCCTCAGCTTCTGAGCCCGGCTCACGGCCGTCGCTAGCCTCAGCGGTGTGGAGGCCGCGATTCGGATGCTGATGGGGATCTACTTCTACCCCCGAGGCGGCTCGGCGCACGCGACCCGGGCGCTCGCCCACCAGCTCGGCCGCAGCGGGGTCGACGTGACCCTCGTCGCCGGTTCCCGCTCGGACCTCGGCGAAGCCGCGATCGCCTCCTGTTTCTACGAGGGCCTCGACCTGCGGGCGGTCGACTTCACCCCCGCCCTGCGTTCGCCCGACCCCCTCCGCTACGCCGGCGGACCCGGCACCGCCCCGATGCACGGCTCCTACGAGGACCGTCCCGGCGCCGCCGACCCGGTGCTGGCGATGCTGGACGACGGGGAGCTCGAGCTGCAGGTGCGCGCCTGGGCCGACGCCTTCGAGCGGGCCACCGCGGGCGGGGTCGACCTCCTCTACCTCCACCACCTGACGCCGCTGAACGAGGCCGCCGCCAGGGCGCTGCCGGGGGTGCCGGTGATCGGGCACGTCCACGGCACCGAGCTGCTGATGCTGGAGGAGATCGAGGCGGGACCGCCCGCCAGCTGGGAGCACGCCGAGGCCTGGGCGGAGCGGCTGCGCCACTGGGCAGCGGCCTGCCAACGGATCGTCGTCAACGACCGCGGCGGCCTCGCCCGCGCCGCCGAGCTGCTGCGGCTCGAAGAGGACCGCTTCGCCTGCATCCCGGGCGGCTTCGAGGCCGTTTTCGCCCCCGGCGAGATCGACCGCCATGCCCACTGGTGCCGCCACCTGGTCGAGCGCCCACGCGGCTGGGCGCCCGGCGGCTCCCCCGGCAGCGTCTCCTACGAGGAGCGAGACCTCAAGGCGCTCGAGGGGACGGTGCTGCTCGCCGTCGGGCGCTTCACCGAGGTCAAGCGCCTGCCGCTGCTGATCGAAGCCTTCGCCACCGCGCAGCCCGATTTCGAGACCCCCGCGGCCCTGGTCCTGATCGGCGGCCATCCGGGGGAGTGGGAGGGAGAGCACCCCTACGAGACGATCGCGCGCACCGGCGCCCGCGACGTCTTCCTCGCCGGCTGGCACGGCCACACGAAGCTGCCCGACTTCCTCCGCGCCGGCGATCTGCTTGTCCACGCCTCGGTGCGCGAGCAGTTCGGCCAGGTTCTGGTCGAGGCGATGGCCTGCGGCCTGCCGGTGGTCGCGGTCGACCGCGGCGGCCCCGCCTCGATCGTCGAGGACCCCGAGACCGGCTGGCTGGTCGAGCCCGACGACGTCGACGCCCTCGCCGCCTGCATGGTCGCCGCGGTCAATGACGAAGACGATCGCCGGGCCCGCGGCGCCCACGCCCGCGAGCGCGCGCTCGCCGACTACTCCTGGGGGCACATCGGCGCCGAACTCGCCGCGCTGGTGCGATCTGTCGCGGCAGGGGGGAGAGTTTCCGGCTCCCGTTCCTTATAGGGGCTAATGGCTGTCGCGATCCCACCTGATGAAGTCGCCTCCGCTCATGCTACATTGATGTACATGAGCGAGACCGTCGGCGTTGCCGAGCTGCGACAGAACCTCAGCGTTTACCTGCGGAAAATCGAGGCGGGGGAGCGGTTCGTGGTCACCGACCGGAACAAACCGGTTGCGATGCTCGGGCCTGTGCCGAACACGGAGAGCCGCCTCGACCAGCTGATCGCCGAAGGCAAAGTGAAGCCGCCCAAACGGAGGGGACCGCTGCTTCCGCCGCTGGAGTGCGACCTCGGTGACGACCCCGAACCCCTGACGCGGGCGCTCGAAGAAGTTCGCGGCTACCGCTGACCGTGCCGCTTGCCTACATCGACTCCTCGGCGCTCGTCAAGGTCATCCTCAAGGAGAAGCGGTCCACCGACTTGAAGGCCTATCTCTCAGGGCTGGAGCTCGTCAGCAGCGAGCTGGTGCTGACGGAGGTTCCGCGCGCTCTCCGGCGCGAGAGCGCAGCCCGCGACCTTCCGCTCGAGTCCCTGCTGCGGCGAGCCGTAGAGCAGATCGACACGATGTCTTTGCGATCCGTCGACGAGAGCCTCCTGGTCGGGGCCGGCCTGCTCGCCGAGCCCGCCCTGCGCAGCCTCGACGCGATTCACGTCGTCACCGCTCTTCACGTCTATCCGATCGACGCCTTCGTCACTTACGACAAGCGGCAGGCGGGTGTGGCGCGCTTGACGGGGCTGGAGGTTGCCTCGCCGGGCGTCGACGGTTGAGTCGCCGGTAGCGTCCCGCTCGTGGACATCGTCTGGACGCTTCTCGGGGTGGCGCTGATCGTGCTGGCCCTGCGCGACATCTTCGACGTCCTCTTCCACCCGCTGGGGCGGGGGATGATCGCTCGCCGGGTGGTGCGTGGCGTCGCCGCGGTGGCGCGGCGCAAGCCGGGACGCGGCGGCACCCTCGGGCTCCTCGTCGGTCCGATCGGCTACATCGCCGTGATCGCCACCTGGGCGGCGCTGCTGACGCTGGGCTGGGCGCTGGTCTTCCTGCCG
>JBQCHW010000126.1:0-7928 GCA_051954315.1 Solirubrobacterales bacterium | reverse complement strand
CGTCGAGGTCCTCCGTGTCGCGGAAGCCGTCGTGGAGGATGACGGGCGCGTTCGTGTAGTGCTTGACGTACTCGTCGAACCAGAGCTCGTGCTCGAAGATGTAGTTGACGAGCCCGCCGAGGAAGGCGATGTCCGAGCCGGCGCAGATCGGCACGTGCAGGTCGGCGAGGGCGCTGGTGCGGGTGAAGCGTGGGTCGATGTGGATCACCTTCGCCCCGCGTTCGCGCGCCTCGACCACCCACTGGAACCCGACCGGGTGGCACTCGGCCATGTTCGAGCCCATGATCACGATGCAGTCGGAGTTCTGCAGGTCCTGCTGGAAGGTGGTCGCGCCACCCCTACCGAACGAGGTCCCCAAACTGGGGACCGTGGAGGAGTGTCATATGCGGGCCTGGTTCTCGATCTGCACCGCGCCCATCGCGGTGAAGAACTTCTTGATCAGGTAGTTCTCCTCGTTGTCCAGCGTGGCGCCACCGAGGTGGGCGAAGCCGAGGGTGCGGCGCAGGCGTTCGCCTTCGCGCTCGTCCTGCCAGCCGGCCTCACGGGAGGCGATCAGCCGGTCGGCGATCATCTCCATCGCCTCGTCGAGCTCCAGCTCCTCCCACTCGGTCGCGTGCGGGCGGCGGTATTTGACCTTCTTCAGCCGGGTCGGGTTGTTGACCAGCTGCTCGGAGGCCGAGCCCTTCGGGCAGAGGCGCCCTCGCGAGATCGGCGAGTCGGGGTCGCCCTCGATCTGGGTGACCTTCCCGTCCTTCGACCAGACCCGCTGCCCGCAGCCGACGGCGCAGTAAGGGCAGACCGAGCGGGTCATCTTCTCCGCCGCCTCGGTCCGCGGCCGCAGCGCCCTCGTGTGCGGCGACTGCACGGCCTTCCCCCGTCCCGACGGATCCCCTTCCGTCAGCTGGCGGACGAGAGGCCATTTCCCGAGTGGGCCCAGCATCTCTGACCTAGCGATTTCCCAGCGCGGGACGTTTCAAACCCCGTCCATTTCAGCGCTCGGGCGGGACGTACTCGAGGATCCGCCCGAGGTCGCGGAATCCCGCCCTCACATAGAGGTCCTCCGTCATCGGCGTGGACTGCAGGGAGGCGGTGGCGCAGCCGCGGTCGCGGGCGTCCGCGAGGAGGCGGACGGTCAGGGCGGTGCCGAGGCCGCGGCGGCGAAAGCGCTCGTAGGTCGTGAGATTGAAAAGGCCGCAGTCGCCACCGTGGTCGAAGGCGAGAACGGCGGCGACGATCTCGCCGTCGAGGCGGGCAGCGAGAACGCGGTAGGCGCCGGGATCGACCCCGGCCAGCAGCTCCCGCGGTAGACCGAAGCTCTGCAAGTGCTTCAAATACTCGCCCCAGCTCGCTTCCTCAACCTCGATTCCGGGATTCGCCGCGGGCAGGGAGTCGAGGTCATGGGCCATTGCCCGGGTGGTCTCGGCGACCGTGTAGCCGCGGCTGGCCAGCTCGACGCCCATCGCCTCATCGTCCTCGTGCACCCAGGCCGCGAAGCTGTCGATTCCGGCGGACTCGTATGCCGCCTCCATCGCCGCGACGGTTTCGCTCCGCGCGTCCGAGTCGAGACCGCGCTCGAGCACCGCGTTGTTGTAGATCCCCCGCTCCGGCTCGACCGGGAAGACCGCGGCCGCGACCCCGCCGAGCCGCAGCACCGCAGCGTCCTTCGATCCGCGCGCGTTCGCCTCCCAGGAGGCGAGCAGCGTCGCCACCCCGCGATCCCAGGACTCGATCTCGCGCGCCCGATCCATCCCGGGACTATCCCAAGGCCCCGAAGGGGTAGAAGAAGGCAATGCTCGCCTGCCGCGTCTTCGGCCACCGCTACCGCTTCGGCAACGAAGGAGCGACGATGCGCTGGGCCTGCGAGCGCGGCTGCGACGCCGGCGGCGAAAAGACCTACCCAACTGCCGCCGAAGCCCGCCGCTTCGCCACCGCCTTCGACTACGACGAGCGCGACTCCACCGGCAAACGCGCCCCGCTATTCGGCCTGCTGCCGCTGCGCCTCTGGCGCAAGATGGCCGACCGGATGAAGGGCGAGGAAAAGCGGTAGCGCCGACGGCTGGTCGTCAACCGGCTACTTCTTGAGGCTGGAGGATGCGCTTCGAGCCGTCCCCTGAAACAAGAACGATTGCGTAGCCCTCGTCTGCCGCCAGCGAAATCTCCTTGGCCGTGTCCGGAGTATCAGCATCGATGAAAGCGCTGCGATCGGGGTAGGGCGAGCGCTCTTCGATAGCGAGCTCAACCGCCTCATCCATCGCTTTGGACGCCATTGATTTCCCTTGCGTGCTCATCCTTGCTCCCACCCTTCGATCATCTGCCGAAAGCCGCTCTTGACCGATCCGATCGCTGCGCGCATTCCTTCGCCCAAGGTACCTGGATGGAACGGTACCCCCTGCTGCTTGCCGTCACGCCGCGTGAACCGATGCAACTCGTTGAAGCCGTGAGCGCCGTCATATACGCGAATAGTTTCCGCGATCTCTCCTTCACGCACGACGAGCGCAAGCGAGTAGTTGACGACGCTTGCTCCCGACGTCTGGAATTCGACACTGAGGTAGACCCCGCCGCTCCGGTCGAGTGGCTCCCAATAGCTGACGTGACCCACTCCCGCCTAAGGAGCGAGTGCCCGAGGCTCTCCCCCTAAGAAATGTCGATCACCCGCTTATCGGCCACAAATTCGCCGATTTTGGTGCCGGTCATCTTCGCGCCGGGGGGGACGGCGGCTAGGAGGCCGCCGGAGGTCATCGCGTCGGTGAGGAGGGCTCGGCGGTCGGGCGGGACGTCGTCGGCCCAGGTGGTGAAGCGCTCGGCGTCTTCGGCGTTGTGGCGGCTGCCGCCGGCTTCGGCTTTGCCGGAGGCGGCGAGTTCGAGGGCTCCGGGGAGCGCCGGGACGGCGGCGGCGTCGATCTCGGCTCCCACCCCGCTCGCCTCGCAGACCTCGTGCAGGTGGCCGAGGAGGCCGAAACCGGTGACGTCGGTGAGGGCGTGGGCGCCGGCGGCGCGGGCCGCCTCGGCGGCCTCGGCGTTGAGGGTCGTCATTGCCTCGACCGCGGCCTCGACCCAGGCCGGCTCGGCGATCCCGCGCTTGGCGGCGGTGGTGATCAGCCCGCCGCCCACCGGCTTCGTTAGGTAGATCTCGTCGCCGGGCCGGGCGCCCGCCGCGGTCAGCAGCTCGTCGGGGTGGACGACACCACTCACGGTCATTCCGTACTTCGGCTCGGGGTCGTCGATCGAGTGGCCGCCGCCGATCGCGACGCCGGCGGCCGCGGCGACCTCGGCGCCGCCGGCGAGGATCTCGGCCAGCACCTCGCCGCCGAGCTGCTCGAGCGAGAAGGCAACGATGTTCAGCGCCAGGACCGGCCGCGCGCCCATCGCGTAGATGTCGGAGAGGGCGTTGGTGGCGGCGATGCGGCCGAAGTCGCGCGGGTCGTCGACGATCGGGGTGAAGAAGTCGAGGGTCTGGACCAGCGCCAGCTCCTCGCTCAGCTTGTAGACGGCGGCATCGTCGACGGGGTCGAGTCCGACCAGCAGCGCCGGGTCGGCAAAGGTCGGCAGCCCGGCGCGGATCTCGCGCAGCTCGGCGGCGCCGATCTTGCAGGCGCAGCCGGCGCCGTGGGAAAGTTCGGTCAGCCTCGGGCGGTCGGGCGCTAGCGCCATCGCATCGAGGGTAGCCGGAAGAGGAACCATGGATACCGAGACCCCCCGCGACAGCGCCGAGCAGCTCCGCAGCCTCCCCTCGGTGGAGCGGCTCGCCTCGCAGCTCTCGGGGGCGGCGCACCCGCTCGCGGTCGCGGCGGCGCGGGAAGCGATCGAGGCCGCCCGCGAGGCGGTGCTCGACGGCGGCCCGGCGCCGAGCCACGAGGAGATCGCCGCGGGCGCCGCGGAGCGGCTCATGCGCCTCGGCCGCCCGAGCCTGCGCCGGGTGATCAACGCGACCGGGGTCGTCCTCCACACCAACCTCGGCCGGGCGCCGCTGGCGCCCGCCGCGGTCGCGCGGGTGAGCGAGGTCGCCGCCGGCTACAGCAACCTCGAGTACGACCTCGAGAGCGGCGAGCGCGGCAGCCGCGGCTCGCATATCGAGGAGCTGCTGCGCGAGCTGAGCGGCGCCGAAGCGGCGCTCGCGGTCAACAACAACGCCGCCGCGGTGATGCTGGCGCTCGCCGCCCTGGCCGGCGACGGCGAGGTCCTGGTCAGCCGCGGCGAGCTGGTCGAGATCGGCGGCAGCTTTCGGATCCCCGACATCCTCGCCCACTCCGGCGCCACCCTGGTCGAGGTCGGGACGACCAACCGCACCCGCCTCGCTGACTACGCCGGGGCGATCGGCGAGCGGACGACGGCGATCCTCCGCGTCCACCAGTCGAACTTCCGCATCGTCGGCTTCACCGAGCAACCGGAGTCGGCCGAGCTGGCGGCGCTGGCGCGCGAGCGCGGGATCGCGATGGTCGACGACCTCGGCTCGGGGGCGCTCGGCGAGATCCATGGCGAGCCGACGGTGCGCGCCGCCGTCGCCGCCGTCGCCGACCTCGTCTGCTGCTCGGGCGACAAGCTGCTCGGCGGCCCCCAGGCCGGGCTGATCCTCGGCCGCGGCGAGGCGGTCGAGCGCTGCCGGCGCCACCCGCTGGCGCGGGCGATGCGGCTCGACAAGCTGCAGCTGGCAGCGCTGGAGGCGACGCTGCGCCTGCACCGCGACGAGGGCCCGTCGGCGCTGCCAGCGCTGGCGATGATCGAGGCATCGGAGGAGGAGCTGCGGATGCGGGCGGAAGCGATGGCGCAGGCGATCGGTCCGAGCGCCGCGGTCGGCCGCGCGAGCGGCGCCCCGGGCGGCGGCTCGCTCGCTGACGTCTCGCTCGAAGGACCTGCCTGCTGGGTGGACCCCGGCGAGGCGGGCGTCGACTCTCTGCTCACCCGACTGCGGGAGAACGACCCGCCGGTGATCGCCCGCATCGTCAACGACCACGTCATCCTCGACCCGCGAACGATGAGCGACGAGGAGACGACGGTCGCTGCGGTCGCGGTGCGAAAGGCCCTGTCCTGAGGTGGCGACGCAGCCGCTGACGGTCGGCACCGCAGGCCACATCGACCACGGCAAGACGGCGCTGGTGCGGGCGCTGACCGGCCGCGACACCGATCGCCTCGCCGAGGAGCAGCGGCGCGGGATGTCGATCGAGCTCGGCTTCGCCAGCCTCGATTTCGGCGACCGCCAGCTCAGCCTCGTCGACGTCCCCGGCCACGAACGCTTCGTGCGGACGATGATCGCCGGCGCCAGCGGCATCGACATGTTCCTGCTGGTCGTTGCCGCCGACGACGGCCCGATGCCCCAGACCCACGAGCACCTCGCGGTCCTGCGAGCGCTCGGCGTCGACCAAGGCGTCGTCGCCCTGACTAAGGTCGACCTGGTCGACGAGGAGACCCGACAGCTCACCGCCCAGGCTGCCGCTGAGCTGGCACCAGATGCGCCGCTGGTCGAAGTCAGCTCAAGTACGGGCGAGGGCGTGGACGAACTCCGCACCGCCCTGGGCGAGCTGGCCGCGCAGGCCGAAATCACGCGGGACGACGTCGCCGACGCGCCGGTACTTCACGTCGACCGCGCTTTCACGGTCGCCGGGCATGGGACGGTCGTGACCGGGACGCTGTGGTCGGGGCGGATCGAGCGGGGGCAGCGGGTGACGATCCTGCCGCGGGGCCTGGAGGCGCGGGTGCGATCGATCGAGGTTCACGACCGGGCGCTCGAGGTGGCGGACGCGCACCAGCGGGTCGCTCTCAACCTCGGTGGCATCGAGCGCGACGAGGTCGCCCGCGGTGACGTCATCACCACCGCGGACGCCGGAGTCGAGGCCACCTATCGCCTCGACGTCGACCTGCTCTACGGCGCTGCGGCGATCGTCGCCGAGCCGCGGGTACAGGTTCACCTCGGCACCCGCGATAGCGCCGCTCGGGTGGTCGACCTCGGCGACGGCGGCGCCCAGCTGCGCCTGGAGGGCCCGCTGCTCGCCCGTACCGGCGACCGCATCGTCGTCCGCCGCATCGCTCCGCCCGACACGCTCGGCGGCGGCATCGTCCGCGACCCCTCGCCGCCGCGCCACGGCCCCGGCTGGGAGCCGCCCACGCCTGAAGAAGAACCGGCGCCCGCCCCTCCCCCGCCTCCCGCCGAGCCAGGCGACTTCGCCAAGCGCGTCCTCGCCGAGCTGGAGCAGGACGGACCGCGCCCCCGCGGCGCCGCCCAGCTCGCCGAGGACCTCGGCGCCAACCGCCGCAAGGTCGAGAAGGCCTTCGGCGAACTAGCCACCGCTGGCGCCGCCGTCCGCGCCAAGGCCGACGTCGTCTACGCCGCCCCGGCTTACGACAAGCTCGCCCGCCTAATCCTCGCCCTCGCCGAGCGCGACGGTTCGATCACGATCGCCGCCGTCCGCGACTCCCTCGGCCTCAGCCGCAAATACGCCCAGGCGCTGCTCGAGCAGCTCGACGCCGAAAGGCGCCTGCGCCGCGACGGCGACCGCCACCTCCCCCGCGCGCAATAAGCTCGCGCTACCTGGGGCGGCAGGGGTCTGGTGGCCCATCCGGCCTTCAAAGCCGGCAGGGCGGTGCAGCCCACCGCTTGGAAGGTTCGATTCCTTCGCCGCCTCGCTTCGGCCCGCGCCCGCCGTTTCCGCCCGATCCGCTTCCTAGGCTGACCTCATGTCGGACCTTCCGCAGGGGATCGACCTGCCGCGGCACCGCGACTTCGAGGGGAAAGGCGCGGGGCAGTGGCTCCGCCACGGCTTCCTCCTTCTGCTGACGATCTTCGTGATCGCCGCTCTCTTCAACGCCTTCGGCGCCAAGCCGCAGACGCAGGAAGCGAGCGCCGCGGCCGCGAGCCTGAAGGTGACCGCGCCCGAACGGGTCCGCGGCGGCCTCCTCTACCAGGCCCGGATCGAGGTCCACGCGAACGAGGCGATCGGCGCCCCGACCCTCGTCTTCGACAAGGGCTGGATCGAAGAAACGACGATCAACACCGTCGAACCCGAACCGGCGGACACGACCAGCGACGGCCGCCACCTGAAGATGCGCTTCCCGCCCCTTGAACCCGGCCGCACCCTCGCCGTCTACATCGCCCTGCAGGCCAATCCGAACGACGTCGGCACCCACAATGCCGATCTCTCCCTCTACGACGCCGACGAAGAGATCGCCTCGATCGACCGCACCCAGGTGAACTTCCCCTGATGAAGAGCCCCTGATGGACATCGTCATCCGCGCCGCGGTCATCTTCGCCTTCCTCTTCCTGCTGATGCGGATGCTCGGCCGCCGCGAGCTGAGCTCGATGGAGCCGTTCGACATCATCCTCCTGGTCGTGATCGGCGACCTCGTCCAGCAGGGGGTCACCCAGAGCGACTACTCGGTGACGGGAGCGCTGCTGGCGATCTCGACGATCGCGCTGCTGACCGTGCTCGTCTCCTGGACGAGCCTGCGGGTCCGCAAGCTGCGGCCGATCCTCGCCGGCGAGCCGATCGTCCTGGTCGAGGACGGCGAGGTGGTCGAGAAGAACCTGCGCCGCCAGCGCGTCACCGTCGAGGAGGTCGAACAGGAGGCGCGGCTGGAACAGATCGGCTCGCTCGAGGAAGTCCGCTGGGCGATCCTCGAGACCAACGGCCAGATCAGCTTCGTCGAGAAGGGGCATTAGAAAGCGTTTCCCTCGCGGTGGGCGCTGGGTAGATCCGATGGATGCAGATCTCGAACGCCTCCCGGCCCCTGCAGCCGCCGCCGGGTCCTGACGCGAACGTCCTCGCGCAGACCGTCGCCTTCCACCGCGACCCGCTCGAGTTTCTGCGCCGCCAGCAGGAGGAGTTCGGCGACGTTTTCCAGATTCGGCTGCTGACCGCGCGGCCGACCTTCATCGTCACCGAGCCCGAAGCGGTGGAAGCGCTGCTCGGCTCCGACCCGGCGCGCGCCCACGCCGG
>JBQCHW010000125.1:0-3664 GCA_051954315.1 Solirubrobacterales bacterium | reverse complement strand
CTCCGCGAGGTCCTCACCCGCTGCGAGCTCCGCAAGGCCGACCCCCGCCCCGAGCGCACCGGCCGCCGCAACATCACCCTCTCGCCGAAGGCGGGCACGCCGGTCGTTTTGACCGCGCGCCAGCCGGCCCGCGAAGCAGCTCTGGCCTGACAAAACATTCCCGAAATCTTTCGTCTACACTCCCTTCCATGGAGGCACTTCTGAAGAAGGAGGGGACGGTGGAGAACTGGAACGACGAGCGGCTGAATGAACTGAGCCGGCGGATGGACGCAGGCTTCAACGAAATCCGCAAAGAGATCAATGAAGGGTTCGCTGAAGTGGCGACTCGTAAAGAAGTTCAAGCATTGGACGATCGCATCTTCAACCTGATGATCATGATGCTGGTCTTCTGCGGGGGATTGGTGACCGCTCTGGTGGTTGCCGTCCTGAATACGGGCTGAAGCTAGCTTCAGCCGCCCGACTTGGCGGGGGAGCGGGGATGCTCCTTCGCCCAGCGGGCGATCGTGCCGGAGCCGGAGATCACCTCGCCGTCGTCGAGGACGAGGATCGGCACCTCGTTGGTGCCGCTGAGGCGCTTGACCTCCTCGCGGTCTTCGCTGCGACTGCCCCAGGTTAGGGGCATCCCCCGGTAGCCCTTCACCGTCTTGATCTCGTACTCGTAGCCGGCGGCGTCGAGAGCCTTGCCGGCTTTCGCGCACGGGTGGGCGACGCTGGGACCCTTCGTCTTCACGCCGCAGGTGTAGAGAACCATGCGCCGGACCCTACCTCTAGCCGCGCAGCGCTTCCAGGCGCTCGAAGATCTCGGGCACATGGGTGAGGTAGGCGTTGTAGTCGAAGACCTTGTCGAGGTCGAGGTCCGGGGCGGCCTCGGCGAGGAGGTCGCGGAACTCGGTGCGGGTGTCCCAGGCGCGCTGGGCGTTCTCCTGGACGACCCGGTAGGCGTCGTCGCGGGTCATTCCGGACTCGACCAGGGCGGTGAGGGCGCGCTGGCTGAACAGGGCGCCGTAGGTGAGGCCGAGGTTCTCGCGCATCCGGTCCTCGTTGACCTTCATCCCCGCGGCGACCTTCGCCGCCAGGTCCTGCATGTAGTCGAGCAGGATCGTCGCATCGGGCAGGATCACCCGCTCGGCGCCGGAGTGGGAGATGTCGCGCTCGTGCCAGAGGGCGACGTTCTCGAGGCCCGCCTGCGAGTAGCCGCGCAGCACGCGAGCGAGGCCGGTGATCCGCTCCGTGCGAATTGGGTTGCGCTTGTGCGGCATCGCCGAGGAGCCCTTCTGGCCGGCTTTGAAGGGCTCTTCGACCTCGCGCACCTCGGTTTTCTGCAGGTTGCGGATCTCGGTCGCGAAGCGCTCGAGGCCGGCGCCGGCGAGCGCGATCGCGGTCAGCAGCTCGGCGTGGCGGTCGCGCGGGACCACCTGGGTGGCGACGTCCTCGCGGCCGAGCCCGAGCTTCTGCATCACCCGCGCCTCGACCGCGGGGGGGACCGAGGCGTAGGTGCCGACCGCGCCGGAGAGCTTGCCGACCGCGAGCTGGGCGAAGGCCTCCTCGAGCCGGTCGAGGTTGCGGTCGGCCTCGAAGACGAAGCCGGCCAGCCGCAGCCCGAAGGTGGTCGGCTCGGCGTGGACGCCGTGGGTGCGGCCGACGCAGAGGGTGTCGCGGTGCGCGAGCGCCTGCTTCAGCAAGGCGTCGCGGTAGGCGCAGGCGCTCGCGAGCACGACTTCGCCCGCCTTGCGCAGCTGCAGCGCCAGGGCGGTGTCGAGGACGTCGGAGGAGGTGAGGCCGTAGTGGATCCAGCGGCCGTGCTCGCCGACCGAAGCGGCGACGACGTCGACGAAGGCGGCGACGTCGTGGTCGGTCACCTTCTCCCGCTCTTCGACCGCCTCGACCGTGAACGCCGCCTTCGCCCGGGCCTGCTCGGCCGCCTCCGCCGGCACCACGCCCTCCGCCGCCCAGGCCTCGGTCGCCGCCAGCTCGACTTCGAGCCAGCTCTGCAGCTTCGCCTCGGGGGTCCAGACCGCCCCGATCTCGGGGCGGGTGTAGCGAGGGATCACGCGTTGATTATCCGCCCGGCGAGGACGCCGGCGTTTTTGGCGCCGTCGATCGCGACGCAGGCGACCGGGATTCCCGGCGGCATCTGCACCGCCGAGAGCAGCGCGTCGAGCCCGCCGAGGCTCTTGCCGAGGATCGGCACCCCGACCACCGGCAGGTCGGTGTGGGCGGCGGCGACTCCG
The DNA here is from genome assembly GCA_051954315.1 of Solirubrobacterales bacterium. Classification (GTDB taxonomy): domain Bacteria; phylum Actinomycetota; class Thermoleophilia; order Solirubrobacterales; family 70-9; genus VAYN01. Next base: position 1,433 of record JBQCHW010000125.1, on the reverse strand, counting down.
GGCAACGCGGCCGACATCCCGGCGCCGGCGATGATCACCTTCAAGCCGCGCATGCGGGCGTTCTGGCAGTACTCGCGGACCAGCTCGGGGTCGCGGTGGGCGCTCATCACCCGCACCTCGTAGCGGATGCCCAGCTCCTCGAGCGCCTTGCCCGCCGGTTCCATCTTCGGCTTGTCGTTCTTCGAGCCCATGATGATCCCGACGTGCGGCTCGTCGACCTCGATTTCGGTGAAGGCCTCCTCGACGGAGCTCATGGTCGCCGGCGCGTCGGGGCGGGGGTCGGACGGGTCGGGGGCGCCGGTCGGCGTCGGCTCCTCGGAGATCTCGCTCATCTCTTTCCTCTCGGGGTTCGGTTGTTTATCGGTGAACTGGGTCTAACTCGTGACGCGCTCGACGGCGCGGGCGGCGATGTCGGTCCGGATCTGCATTCCCTCGAAGGCGATCCGGCGGGCTGCATCGTACGCTCGATCGCGAGCCTCGGCGGGACTGCTACCCAGGCCGGTCACGTTCAGCACCCGGCCGCCGGCGGTAACGATCTCGCCGTCGCTTTTTGCGGTCCCGGCGTGGGTGATCTCGGCGATCTCGGCAGCCTCCTCGAGCCCGGTGATCACGTCGCCCTTCGAGGAAGACTCGGGGTAGCCGGCGGAGGCGAGAACGACGGTGACCGCCCAGTCGTCGCCGAACTCGGCGCTCATCCCGGCGAGGCCGCCGGGCTCGCGGGCGGCGAGGAAGAGCTCCGCGAGGTCCGAGCGCAGCCGCGGCAGCACCGCCTGGGTCTCGGGGTCGCCGAAGCGGGCGTTGAACTCGAGCACCCGCGGGCCCTCGGCGGTCATCATCAGCCCCGCGTAGAGGACGCCGTGGAAGGGGACGCCGCGGGCGGCCATCGTCGCGACGATCGGCCGGTGCACGCTCTCGACGATCTCCTCGACCTCGGCGCTGCCGAAGCCGGGGAGCGGCGAGTAGCTGCCCATGCCGCCGGTGTTCGGGCCCTGGTCGCCGTCGAAGATCCGCTTGTAGTCCTGGGCCGGCGCCAGCGGGACGACGTTCTCGCCGTCGCAGAGCGCCAGCAGCGAGAGCTCTTCGCCCTCGAGGAAGTCCTCCATCACCACCGTCGTCTCGCCGAAGCGCTGCTCGGTGAAGAAGACATCCAGCGCCTCGCGCGCCTCGGCCTCGGTCGAGCAGATGATCACGCCCTTGCCCGCGGCGAGGCCGTCGGCCTTCAGCACCGTCGGGAAGCCCGCCCGCAACAGCTGCTCGTCGGCCTCCTTGCGGCTGCGCAGCAGCGCGTAGCCGGCGGTTGGCACCCCCGCCTCCTCCATCAGCTCCTTCGCAAACGCCTTCGATCCCTCGATCTCGGCCGCCGCCTTGCGCGGCCCGAAGGCGGGGATCCCCGCCTCCTCGAGCGCGTCGACGGCGCCGGCGACCAGACCCAT
>JBQCHW010000124.1:0-33293 GCA_051954315.1 Solirubrobacterales bacterium | reverse complement strand
CAGCGGCAGCTCCCGTTCGATCCCGTGCAGGCCGGCGGCGATCATCGCGCTCAGCGCCAGGTAGGGGTTGACGTCGGCGCCGGGCAGCCGGTTCTCCACCCGCAGCCCCTCGCCGTGCCCGACCACGCGCAGCGAGCAGGTGCGGTTGTCCCGCCCCCAGGCGATCGCGGTCGGCGCGAACGAGCCGGCGGCGAACCGTTTGTAGGAGTTGATGTGCGGCGCGTAGAACAGCGTCAGCTCTTTCATGCAGGCGATCTGGCCGGCGATGAAGCTCTCGAACAGCGCCTGGTCGGTGGCGAACACGTTGGCGCCTCCGTCGCCCGCCAGCGAGCAGTGGATGTGGCACGAGTTGCCCTCGCGCTCGTTGAACTTGGCCATGAAGCTGATCGACTGCCCCTCCTGGGCGGCGATCTCCTTGGCGCCGTTCTTGTAGATCGCGTGGTTGTCGGCGCTGCGCAGGGCGGTGTCGTAGCGGAAGTTGATCTCGTGCTGGCCGAGGTTGCACTCGCCCTTCGAGTTCTCAACCTCCATCCCCGCCCCAGCCATCTCGTTGCGGATCCGCCGGATCAGCGGCTCCACCCGCGAGGTCCCCAGCAGCGAGTAGTCGATGTTGTAGAGGTTGGCCGGCTCGAGCTCGTGGAACCCCTTCCGCCAGGCATCCTCGTAGGTGTTGCGGAAGACGATGAACTCGAGCTCGGTGGCGGCGTTGGCGCTCATCCCCCGCTCCTGCAGCCGCCCCAGCTGACGCCGCAGGATCTGCCGCGGCGAGGCGACGACTTCGCGCCCGTCGTGCCACTGCAGGTCGGCCATCACCATCGCCGTCGCCGGCAGCCACGGCACCATCCGCAGCGTCTCCAGGTCCGGGACCATCTCGAAGTCTCCGTAGCCGGTGTCCCAGGAGCTCATCGCGTAGCCGCCGACCGTTTCCATGTCGACGTCGACGGCGAGCAGGTAGTTGCAGCCCTCGGCCCCGTGCTCGAGCACGTCGCCGAGGAAGTGCGAGGCGGTCAGCCGCTTGCCCTGCAGGCGCCCCTCCATGTCGGCGATCGCGAGCAGCACGGTATCCACCGTGCCGTCCGCAACCGCCTCTCTGAGCTCCTCGACCGTCACCTATGGAGACGTTACGCCGATGCCCCTACGGGCGCCCCGGTCCGACTTCCGGCTCGGGACCGAGCGCTTCCTCGATTTCGATCTCGCGCACCTGCCCAGTGAAGTGCTTCCGCGCACTCACCAGCCAGGCGATCCCGGCCAGCGCGATCACCACGCCGACCGTCAGCGGCGCGTAGTTGAACGACTCCCAGGTGAATTCGTCGTTCCACGGCACCGCGGCGGGGGTGAACGGGAGGCAGAAGATGATCGTGATCAGGCCGACCCAGCAGGTGGCGAAGATGTTCATCCACTTGTACTTGCGGCCGTTGTTCCACGGCCCGGGCTCGAAGTGCTCGCCCTTGCGCCAGCGCAGGAAGACCGGGATCACGTAAGCGATGTAGAGCCCGATGACCGCGATCGAGACGACGGCGAAGAAGGCGAAGGGGACGCCAGCGTCGTTGCCCTTTAGCGCCGGCAGGGTGATCAGCAGCGCCGCCGTCGCCATCACCAGCACGGCGTAGAGCGGCACCCGCTCGGCGTTGACCCGGGAGATCCAGCCGGACACCCCGTGCCCGAACCCTTTGTCGCGCGAGAACGCGTAACACATGCGCGAGGCGCTGGTCAGGCAGGCGGCGCCGCAGAACAGCTGGCCGACCACGGAGATGATGAGGACGAACTTGCCCCAGCCGGTGCCGAGCGCGTTGACCAGCAGCGAGGGCGCGAACCCTTCGGCTTCGTTGGCCCCGTTGACGTCGGTGACCGCGAAGGTGATCGCCAGCAGCACGACCCAGCCGATCACCGCCGAGTAGAAGATCGATCTCCATACGCCCTTGGCCGCCGATTCGGACGCTTCGTGGGTCTCCTCGGAGATGTGGGCGGAGGCATCGAAGCCGGTGATCGTGTACTGGGTCAGCAGGAAGCCGAGCGGCAGCACGTAGAACCAGTACATCCCGTCGCTGAAGCCGCTGTTGTTGATCCGGTGACCGAAGACGAAGCTGAAGCTCTGGTGGCCGTCGGGGACGAGGATCAGGACGATGACGATCGCGGCGACGCCGAGCACGTGCCACCAGACCGAGATGCTGTTGACCAGCGACAGCATGTGCGTTCGCCTGATGTTGACGATCGTGTGCACCATCAGGATGAGGACGAAGAGAAGGAAGACCTCGGAGAGGATGTGTGCTTCGTCGCCGAAGTTGACCCCGAGGATGTCGACTTCGTAAAGGCCGAGGACGACGTTGAGGAAGGTGGCGCAGGCGTAGTCGACCGAGGCCAGGACTGCAACTAACCCGATCAGGTTGAACCAGCCGGTGAACCAGGCCCAAACCGGCCCGCCGAGGCGCCCGGACCACCAGTAGATGCCGCCCGCGGTCGGATAGGCGGAGACCAGCTCCGACATGCAGAAGCCGATGATCAGGATCGGGATCGAGATCAGCGGCCAGCCGATCGAGATCGCGATCGGGCCGCCGTTGTTCCAGGCCTGACCGTAGGTCGTGAAGCAGCCGGCGAGGATCGAGATGATCGTGAACGAGATCGCGAAGTTCGAGAACCCACTCCACGCCCTGTTCAGCGACTGTTTGTAACCGAGTTCCGCGAGACGCTGTTCGTCGCGGTTCGGTGCCGACACGCTGCTCTCCATCAACCTCTCCCTTCCCGAGTTCCCAACTCTTATGAGATAAAAGGTTTGTCGAGCCGACCTATGGCTCCGGTGCGAGCCTAAGTCGGTGCTTGACCCCTGTCAATGGGCAGGTGCAGAATCATCTACCCGCCTGCATGGCATCTCTAGCCGACACCCTGGGACCGATCGCCGCCCGGCTTGGCGAACCCGAAGGCGACCCGGTTCCGCTCGAGGGCGGGATCACCAACCGCAACTACAAGGTGCGGTTCGGCGGCGAAGACGTGGTGGTGCGGCTGCCGGGCAAGGACACCGAGCTGCTGGGGATCGACCGCCCAGCAGAGCGGGCGGCGGGCGAGCTGGCGGCGCGGGCGGGGATCGGCCCCGAGGTAGTGGCGATGCTCGATGACCCGCCCTGCCTGGTGACCCGGTTCGTGGTCGGCGAGCCGATGCCGCCCGAGGCGCTGCGAGCACCGGAGGCGGTGGCCGAGGTCGCGGCGGCGCTGCGCACCCTGCACGGCTGCGAGGAGCAGCTGCCGGTCGCCTTCTCGAGCTTCCGCACGGTCGAGGATTACGCGGCCCGGATCGCCAGCCGCGGCGCCGATGTCCCCGCCTCCTACGAGTGGGCCGTCGCGGCCGCCCACCGGATCGAGGCCACCCTCGTCGGCCCCGAGCACGAGCCGGTCCCCTGCCACAACGATCTCCTCTCGGCCAACTTCCTCCGTAGCCAGCGCGGCATCCGCATCGTCGACTGGGAGTACGCGGGGATGAACGACCGCTACTTCGACCTCGGCAACTTCGCTGTCAACAACGAGCTCGACGCCGCGGGCGAGGCGGCCCTGCTCGCCGCCTACTTCGAAGCCCCCGCCAGCGAGCGGCGGCTCGCCTCCCTGCGGCTGATGAGGTTCATGTCCGACTTCCGCGAGGCGATGTGGGGGGCGGTGCAGGGGACGATCTCCGACCTCGACTTCGACTTCCGCGACTACTGCGAGAAGCACTTCGAGCGGATGCGCGAGTTCGCGGCCGAGGGGCGGCTGGAGCAGCTGCTGGAAGAAGCCGGCGATGCCGCGGGCTGAGCTGCCCGACCGCGCCCGCTGCGTGATCGTCGGCGGCGGCGTCGGCGGCGCCTCGCTCGCCTACCACCTGGCGAAACTGGGCTGGGACGACGTCGTCCTGCTCGAGCGCTCGCAGCTGACCAGCGGCTCGACCTTCCACAGCGCCGGCCTGGTCGGGCAGCTGCGCGGCTCGGTCTCGCTGACGAAGATGATGATGCACTCGGTCGAGCTCTACCGGCGGCTCGCCGACGAGAGCGAGTTCGACCCGGGCTGGGTCGAGTGCGGCGGCATCCGGCTCGCCTCCAGCGAGGAGCGGATGGAGGAGCTGCGCCGCCAGGCCGGCTGGGCGAAGACCTTCGGGCTGCCGCTGGAGCTGATCTCGGCCGCGGAGGCGCAGGAGATGTTCCCGCTGATGTCGACCGACGGCGTGCTCGGCGGCGCCTGGCTGCCGACCGACGGCTACATCGACCCGGCGCAGCTGACCTACGCGCTCGCCGACGGCGCCCGCCGGGGCGGCTGCCGGATCTTCACCTCGACCCGGGTGACCGGGATCGAGGTCCGCGACGGCCGGGTGCGTGGCGTCCGCACCGACAGGGGCGACGTCGAGGCCGAGATCGTGGTCGACGCCGGCGGCATGTACGCGGCCCAGATCGCCCGCCTAGCCGGCGTCCGCGTGCCGCTGATCCCGATGTCCCACCAGTACCTGGTCACCCAGCCGCTGGATGCGGTCCGCGAGGCGCGCCGGTCATTTGTTCCGGATAACGGTGCAAATGACCGGAGCACCCGCGGCCACCTCCCCACCCTGCGCGATCCCGACCTGCTCGTCTACTACCGCGAGGACGGCGACGGGCTGGTGATGGGCGGCTACGAGCGCCAGAGCGAGCCGGCTTTCCTGCCGGGGGGGCCGAGCCGGGTCGAGGCGATTCCGGCGGACTTCAACGGCCGCCTCTTGGAAGAGGACTGGGAGCGGTTCGAGGAGATCACCGAGAACTCGAAGCGGCGGGTCCCGGCGATGGACCAGATCACCGTCACCAAGCTGATCAACGGGCCGGAGGCCTTCACCCCCGACAATGAGTTCTGCCTCGGCGAAACCGAGGTCGGCGGCTTCTTCGTCTGCGCCGGCTTCTGCGCCCACGGCCTCGCCGGGGCGGGCGGGATCGGCAAAGTCGTCGCCGAGTGGATCGCCGAGGGCGAGCCGAGCCTCGACCTCTGGCACATGGACATCCGGCGCTTCGGCGCCCAGTACCGCTCCCCCGCCTACACCCACGCGCGGATCAAGGAGACCTACGAGACCTACTACGACATCCGCTACCCCAACCACGAGCGGCAGGCGGGGCGGCCGCTGCGGATCTCGCCCGCCAACCTCTGGCACCGCGAGCACGAGGCGGCTTTCGGTGAGAAATCCGGCTGGGAGCGGGTCAACTGGTACGACTCGAACGCGCCCGCCGGGGACGAGGAGCTGCGGCCGCGCGGCTGGGCCGGGCAGAACTGGTCGCCGGCGATCGGCGCCGAGCACCGCGCCACCCGCGAGGCGGTCGCCCTCTTCGACGAGAGCTCCTTCGCCAAGCTCGAGATCGAGGGGCCGGGCGCGGCCGCCTTCCTCGAAGGGCTCTGCGACAACCGCGTCGCCCGCGGCGTCGGCCAGATCACCTACACGCAGATGCTGAACCGGCGCGGCGGGATCGAGTGCGACTTCACCGTCGCCCGCCTCGGCGAGGAGCGCTTCGGGATCGTCACTGGCACCGCCTTCGGCAACCACGACCGCGAGTGGATGCGCCGCCACCTGCCCGAGGACGGCGGCGTGCGGATCGCCGACATCACCTCGCTGTGGGCCTGCTTCGGGATCTGGGGCCCGCGCGCCCGCGACGTCCTCCAGCCGCTGACCCCGCAGGACCTCGGCAACGAGGCCTTCCCGTACATGTCGCTGCGCGAGACGACGGTCGGCAACGTGCCGGTGCGGATGCTGCGGGTGACCTACGTCGGCGAGCTCGGCTGGGAGATCTACTGCCCGACCGAGTACGGCCTCGGGCTGTGGCGGTCACTTTGGGAGGCGGGGCAGCCGCATGGGATCGTCGCCGGCGGCTACCGGGCGATCGACAGCCTCCGGTTGGAGAAGGGCTACCGGGTCTGGGGCGCCGACATCACTCCCGACGAGACCCCCTACGAGGGCGGCGTCGGCTTCTGCGTCAAGCTCGACAAGGACGGTGGCTTCGTCGGCCGCGAGGCGCTGGCGGCGGCGAAGGAGCGCGGGCCGCACTCGCGCCTTTGCTGCCTGATCCTGGAGGACGCGCGCTCGATCGCCCTCGGCAACGAGCCGGTGCGGGCCGGCGGCAAGATCGTCGGCCGGGTCACCACCGGCGGCTACGGCTACACCGTCGAGCGCTCGATCGCCTACGCCTACCTGCCCCCTGAGCGCAGCGAGGCCGGCACCGCGCTCGAGGTCGAGATCTTCGGCCGCTGGATCGCGGGCGAGGTCGCCAGCGAGCCCCTCTTCGACCCCAAAGGCGAGCGCGTCAGGGCGTAGACGACTCGAGCCGCACCGGCGCCGGCAGCAGGCCGGCGAGGATGTGCTCGGTGCCCTCGGTGTGCTCTCGCATCTGCCGCACGGCGCGGGAGCCGTCGCCCTTGCGCAGCGCCTTGACCAGGCGTCCGTGCTGCTCGTTGGAGATCGCCAAGACCTCGGGCGGGTGGGCGATCAGGGAGATCAAGTCGCTCATCTGCGCCGCGACGTCGGTCATCGCGCTCAGCAGCCGCGGCGACTGCGCCGCCTCGGCGATCCCGATGTGGAAGCGGATGTCGGTGCGCCGGTACTCCTCGAAGTTCTCCAGCTCGTCGTCCATCTTCGCCACCAGCTCGTCGAGCCGGTCGAACTGCGCCTCGGTCCCCCGCTCGGCGGCCAGCATCGCCGCCCCCGACTCGATCGCGACGCGGTAGTCGAGCACCGCCCAGGCGCCGTGGTCGAGCGGCTCCTCGGAGTGCTCGCTGAGCGGCGGCTCCTCGGCGACGAACGTCCCCCCGGTCCGCCCCCGCTGCGCCACCAGGTGCCCGCTCTGCACCAGCGCCGTCAGCGCCTGGCGCAGGGTCGAGCGCGAGATCCGCAGCCGCCGCGCCAGCTCCCGCTCCGGCGGCAGCTTGCTCCCAGGCGCCAGCAACCCCAACCGGATCGCGCTCCCCAGCCGCTCCACCGTCTCCTCGAAAGTGCTCGCCGGCCGCACCGGCATGAACACAGCCTCGAGCGCCGCGTCCCTCTCCATGGAGGAACCGTACCGCCGATCAGCGGCAGCCGCTACGAGTCGAGGTACCGCCGCAGGGCCTCGCGAGCGAGATCGCTGATCGTGCGGTTCTCGTCTTCCGCCCGCTGCCGCACCGCGTTGAGCTCCGGATTGGTGAGATGGACGGTGATCTTGGGGGGGCGCATACCGTCGGCCAGCATCGGGCCGGTGACGACGATCCGCTTCGCCTTCGAGAGGTCATAGCCCCGTTCCGCCTCGTCAGCGAGTTCCTCCTCGAGCTCAGGAGTCAGCTCCTCGCCGGACTCGAGGAAGACCTTTTGCCTCTTTCTCCTTCTCGGCTGATCCTTCACCTCGGTCATTTTCTCACCTCTTCATAGGCGCTTCTATAGCGGGAGCGCAGCTCCATCGCGTGGATCACCTTCAAGTTGCCGTTACTAACTTCGACTGCCATCACCTCAAGCGGAATCTGCTGAGGGTCCTCTCCCAGGAACACCAACCGCCGCGCCCTAGCTCCGGGACGATCCAGGGGTGGGTCCTCATGGAAGATGAGGAAGCTGTGTTCGATGACAAAGCGGATCCGCTTCCGCGAGATCCGGTGCCTCGTTGCAGAACGCGCCCAGCGGAGGCATTTGTATTGTGAAGAAACATATTGTCCGAGGAAGCTACCACGGTCCTCGGGCTTCGCCAATACAACCTCTAACAGCCAACGAGGATCGACTTCTTCATATTCGGAGAGGTCATCCACATCTCGGCTTTCATCCCAGATGAAGACGAAGGCTCGGCCGCCATGGTCGAGGTGGAGGTAGCGGCGGGTTTCCCAGTGCTTGTACGCGTGCAGGCGAGTGCCGTCCTCCAGCTCGACCTCGTGCATCCACATGAACTCGCCGGCATGCTCGAAGGCCAGGTTCTCCAGCGGCTCCCAGACGGGATGGTCGAACTGGAGAACCTGGCCCTTCCGCGGCCGCATCGAGCGCATGGCCCTCTAAGGGCCACGCGCTCTCAATCTCTCCCCCCTCGCTCAGGGGCCGAGTGTCGCTAACTGCGGATGCGGGCGCCGCGGGTTGCTCGGTTGTCCTTCAGGTTCGGGTCGGCGATGCCGGAGCGGACGCGGGCCCGGACTCTGACCTTGCCGGCGTGGGTGCTGCCGATCACGGCCTTCACCTTCTTGGTCGCGCCCGCGGCAAGGTCGCCGAGGCGGCAGGTGAGCTGGCGCTTGCCATTCTTCGCCTTTGCCAGCTTGCAGGCGCGCTTCCCGTTCAGCTTCGGCGCCGTGGCCGTGCGAGCGAGGGCCGGGACCGTGCCCTTGACGACCGTTCCCGTCGCCGTGGCCGGGCCCTTGTTCGTCACCGTGATCAGGAAGGCGAGCTTGCCGCCGACCTTCGGGGCTTTCGGCTTCGACTTGATCTGCAGGCGCAGGTCGGCGTTCTTCGCCGCCGCCGGAGGCGGAGGCGTGGTGGAGCCGCCGCCCGCTTTGCCGCCGCCCTGCTCGAGCTCGAAGGCGCCGATGTCACAGGCGGGTCCCTGCGGACGAGTGACACCGCGCTGATCGGTCGCCGGGCAGCCGTCGTTGGTGCCGGCGTCGACCGCCGGGCTCCCCGGCGGCAGGGCGAGCGTGTCGGTTTCGCCGCCGTTGTTCTGCAGCGGGCCCAGCTGCGGGTCAGTGTTCTCCTTGCTGCCGCCGTCGGTGAACATGCAGCTGCCGTCGCTGGAGAGGTTGTGGTCGGAGGTGAGCATCGCCACCGCACCGCAGTTGCTCTCGCCCATCGGCCCGGTGTTGCCAGCGACGATCGTGTTCTTAACGGTGAGTTCGGTGACGACGCCCGGCGTCGGGTTGTAGACCGCGAGCCCGCCGCCGATACCCCCGGTGCCGACGCTGTTGCCGGCGATCGTCGAGTTGACAATGTCGACTTCGCTCGGTTCGGTGGCGGTCGGATCGAGCGCCGCGAGGACACCGCCGCCCTGCACCATGCCGGCAGTGCTCTCGGCGCTGTTCCCGGTGACCGTCGAGTTGATCAGCGTCAGGTCGCCGAGCACGTAGATGCCGCCGCCGAGCCCCTCGACCAGGCCGCCGGTGACTTTATTGCCGACGAAGGTGCTGTCGGTGATCGTCAGGGCCGGCGTCGCCGAGCCCTCCGGCGGGGCCGAGATCCCACCACCGTTGAGCGCCGCCGTGTTGCCGGAGACGGTGACGCGATTCAAGAGGAGTTCGTCGACTTCGAAGGCGAGGATGCCGCCGCCGTCGCCGGGCTCGTCGCTGCCTACGCCTTCCGGCGCAACGCCGCCGGTGACCAGCAGCCCTTCGATCGTCACCGTGTCGCCGGCGACGTCGAAGACCCGCGAGGTGCCGTGCGCGTCGATCACGGTGGAGCGCGCGCCGGCGCCGCGGATCACCAGCGATTCGCTGCCGCCGGGTTCCAGCTGTCCGTTTTCGAGGCCGTAGTTGCCGGCCGGGACCGAGATCACGTCCTCCGGGTCGGCCGAAGCGGTCGCGGCCGTGACCGCGTCCCGCAGGGAGCAGCTCGGATCGGTGGTGCAGCCGCCGGGCACAGTCGTGTCGGCGGTCGTGTTGACGGTGAAGGTCGCTGCCTGCCCAGCGGCAGGCGCGAGCAAGGCCAACGCCGCGATGGCGCAGGCGACTGGTATCGACTTGGTGCGCATTCCCTACCTCGTAATCGGTTTTAAGTACGAGGCGCCCGGTACCCCTGCCCTGGCGGGCATAAACGGGAGTGATTTGGGAACGCCGTCGATTTTTCCCCCTCCCGTTCGTCGTTCGGGTAGAAGGGGACGGAACGACCGGCCTCGCCAACGAAGGAGGAAGACCATGGGGAAGATCGTCGTCACGGAGTTCATCTCGCTCGACGGGGTGGTCGAGGACCCGGGTGGGGCCGAGGACTATCGCCACGGCGGCTGGACCTTTGAGATCGAGCGCGGCGAGGAGGGCGACAAGTTCAAGCTCGAGGAGCTGCAGGAGGCCGAGGCTCAGCTGCTCGGCCGGGTCACCTACGAAGGCTTCGCCGCCGCCTGGCCGAAGATCGAAGACGAGGCCGGCTTCGCCACCAAGATGAACGAGATGCCGAAGTACGTCGTCTCCTCCACCCTCGAGCGGGCCGACTGGCAGAACACCACCATCCTCAGCGGCGACCCCGCTGATTCCGTTCGCACCCTGAAGGACCAGGTCGACGGCGTAATCCTCGTCGCCGGCAGCGCCACCCTCGTCAAGTCCCTGTTCGAAAACGACCTAGTAGACGAGCTCCGCCTGATGGTCTTCCCCGTCCTCCTCGGCCAGGGCAAGCGCCTCTTCCCCGAGGGCGAGGCCAAACACCGCCTCGAGCTGGCTGAAGCCAAGACCGTCGGCGACGGCATCTCGCTGGTGCGGTACGGGCGGGCGTAGCCGTTAGGACTCGCGGACCTGGCGCAGACGCTGCAGGTCCGCGAGATCCTCTGGCCTGCCCGCCAGCTCCTTGAGCCGGATCAGATCGTCATAGGCCACGACCTTGACCGGGAGGTCGCCGATCGCGTCCTCGATGGCTCCAGGGGAAAGCTCATCCCACAAAGGGTGCTCGCCGATCCACTGCATCACGTCGAGGCGGCCGAGGCGAGTCGACAGTACCCAGTTGCCGCCGAGCTCCAGTGCGCCGGGTTCGAGGGGGTCCGGCATCTCCCCTTCGGCAAACTCCTCCGCTCCTTCGACTTCGGCATCGAGCGACCGTAGAACCGACGCAAGTCGCCGGAGATTGTCCTGGTCAGTCGCAGGAACGACGTCGACGTCCTTGGTCGCTCGAACGTAACCGTGGTACCCGACCGCCACTCCGCCGATCAGCAGGAATTCGACCTTCCCCTCCACGAGTTCCCGGAGGATCGCCTGAAGATCGAGCTCAGGCACTGCGACGCCGACGGCCGGCCTCGGCCACTCGGGACATGAAGCGAGAGAGCTCGAAGACCTGTTCGACCCGCTGCGCCGGCGTCAGCTCCCGGAAGTCGCGACGAGCGGCCGCTTTCTCAGCGTCCCCCTCAGGCGTCCAATTTCCGGTTCTTGCAGGCTTTTTCACAGGCCAATGGTACTTCCCTCGACAACTCAGAGCAGCGAGTTGCCGGTCCTGAGTATGAGCCTACGGCTGCGGCTGTTCGAAGGTGTGCTGGTACTGCGTGGAGGGGCCGTCGCTGTAGATCGGCTTGAAGGGAGCCTGCTGCTTGCAGGGCGGGGCGCTGATTTCCGAGGTGCTGGACTTGCCGGCGAACGCGTAGGCCTGGATGTTTTCGAAGAAGGCTTTCGCGTTGTCGGCCTGGGAAGCTTTTTCGCTTGCCGCGGCGCGTTCTTCGAAGTTTTTGTTCGTTGCCGATTCGGGATTGAGGCGGGCGGTGATGCCGGTGGCGCACTGGCGAGTGTCGAAGCTGGGCAGCCCGTCGACGAGGCCTTCGGCCCACTTCGGCGGGCTGTAGGGGCTGTTGCGGTTGATCGAGAGTCGGCGCGGATAGACCGACAGCGTTTCCGGGTTCAAGCCGCCGACCACGCGGAGGTAATTGGGGCGACCGGTTTCTGCCAGTTCTCCGTGGAGCGTCGCGGCAACGTTGCCAAAGAAGGCGCTGAGATCGCTGCGGTAGAGCTTCAGCCCGACCAGGATCGGGTTGAGGTTGCGGACGAAGGGTTCGACCGCTCGCAGCAACGGTGGGAACTCGTCGCGGAAGAGCTTGCGGAAAGCGGCGAAGCCGCTGGGGGCGAGTTTGATCACTGGCCCGAGGCCTTCGAACAGCGCCTTCGATTCCGGCGCCAGCTTCGAGAGCGCGATCAGGGTCGGCGAGAGTTCTTCCGCCGCCGGCACCAGCTGCTTCATCAGCGGGTCGGCGTTTTCGGAGAAGCCTTTGAGGCGGTTGAAGGTCAGCTGCGACTCGTCGAGGAAGGTCGGGAAGGCGCGGAAGAGGGCTTCGATGTCTTCGTTGCGCTGGGCGGTGGTCGAGAAGACGGCGTTCGAGCTGCGAATCAGGTTCGCCAGCTCGCCGTTCTGGCCGCGCAGCGACTGGAAGGTGGTGGCGCCGTTGCTGAACAGCTGCCCGACCGCCAGCCGCTGGCTGTCCAGCACGCGGAAGAGTTTGTCGAGTTCGGTGAAGGTCGGTTCGATGCTGCCGAGGGCGTAGGAGAGGTTCTGCCCCTGACCGTTGATCGCCAGCGCCGACTGCTGCATCCATTCCTTGAAGGCGGCGCGGGTGGGGCCGTTGAAGGTGCGGAAGATCTCGTCGAGCTGGACCGATTCGGCGACGTTGGCCTCGGGCAGGGTGCCGCCGTCAGCCAGTTCGGGACCTTCCCGAGAACCGGGAGTGAGTTCGATGTAGGTCTCGCCGAGCAGGGTCTTGGTGCGGAGGATCGCCCGCGTCGACTCGGGCAGCGGCGCGTAGCGGTCGTCGATCGCCGCCGTCGCGAGCGCCTGCTTGCCGTTCGGCGCCAGCTCGATGCTCTGGACTTTGCCGACGTTGACGCCGGAGATGCGGACGTCGGACTGTTCGGCGAGCTGGGTCGCCTCCTTGAAGGGGATCTTGACCTCGTAGGTCTTGGCCCGGAACGGGGTCGGGCCGCCGAAGGTGACCCAGAGGAAGAGCAGGATCCCGAAGCAGGACAGCGCGAAGCCGGTGATGACGAGGAGCTGGGTGGTGCTGGGGGCGCGCTTGCTCATTACTTGCCGTTCGGGTTTTCGGTGTAGACGCAGGTATTGCCGGGTTCGGAGGTTTTGAACGGGACCGTGATTTCGGTTTTCCGCGGGATCTGCAGCGTCTGCAGGAGCGTTTCGAGGAATGGTTTTTTGAGAAGCAGCGACTGATTTTTCGCGGCGCCGTAACCGAGGTCCACACCGGTGCAGGAGATCAGCACCATGCCGCGCAGGATCGGCCCGCCGGCATCTCCGGTGTTGAAGGCGGCGTTGAAGTCGTGGTTCAGCCAGGGCAGGTAGAAGAGGTAGCTCTGCTTGCTGCCCTTCGGCTTGTAGGAGAGCTCGTTGAGGAAGGAGTTGAAGCCGGTCAGCGAGTTGCCGAAGCTGCGCACGGTCTTTTCGAACGGTTCGGCCGCTTCGGCGCTGTGGGTGAGGACCGGTCGCACTTCACGCGAGAAGGGGCGGATCTGGTCGCGGATCGGCGCCGTCGTTTCGGCGAACAGCTTCTCGGTTGCCCGGAAGGCGGGCGTCAGCGCCTGCGCCTGCGGGATCAGCTTGACCAGGCTCGGGTAGGCAACCTGGGAGAAGCGGTTGGAGCTGGCGAGACCGGCTTTCGCCGCTTCCAGCGAGGCGGGGAATTCGCGGAACGCCTCCTGGACCGATTCCTGCTGGTTGGCGAAGTTGCCGAGCGCGTCCTTCGAGGAGCTGACGAAGCGCTTGACCGAGTCTTCGCGGCGGGCGAGTTCGGTGGTCAGCAGGTTGAAGTCGTGAATCGTCCGCGCCAGGGCGACGTGGCGGGCGGCGACCGCTTTGTTCAGCTTGGCGACGTAGTGGACGAAAGGCCCGAAGCGGCGGAAGGCGTTGCCGAGCTGCTTGCCGCGACCGCCGATCCCCTGCGCCCCCCCCGCCACCAGCAGCTGCAGGTACTGCCGCGTGTCGGCGTCGAGCGTGCTGAGGAAGGCATCGAGGTTCGTGTTCGGTTCGGTCTGGGAGAGGGTGAATTCCGCCCCGTCCTCGACCTGTCCCTTTTCCTTGCCAGGTTCGACCTCGACGACCATGTCGTTGAGGTTGGTTTTCGGCCGCAGCAGGAAGCTGGCATCGGGATGGATCAGCTGCATGTACTTCGGCTCGATGTCCATCCCGACCACCGCGTGGCCGTTCTCGAGATCTACGGAGGTGACCTTGCCGATCTGGATGCCGGCGACGTCGACCGCCTGGCCCTGGCCCGGCGTCACCGCCTGCGCGGTCGAGAACTGGGCCGAGATGTGTTCGAATTCTTCGCCGACGAACGGCAGCCAGGCCGGCAGCGAAGCTTTCTGCTGGGTGAAGATCCCCAGCATCATCACGATCCCCGCGATCGCCAGGACGAAGATCGCGATCGTGTCCTTGCGACGACCGCGGGCCTGCCGGGTCAGCCAGGCGCGGAAGTGGGCGAAGCGGCTGACTTTTTCGTTCGGCTGGCTCATGGCTGGGCTCCCGCGACCGAAGGCGAGGCGGGGCCGACCTGGCCCAGCGGGCCGTTGACGTCGGGGACCGGGTTGGTGTAGCAGCGGACATCGGGCTTCAGCGGCGGCTTGCCGCCGAGGCGGGGCTGGGTGCCCTGCGGCTCTTCGATCGTGTGGGCGTAGTTGGTCTGGTCGCTCAAGGTCGCTTTGTTGCCGTAAGGGTTCGGTTCGCCGACCAGCACCGGGCCGCCGCCCGCCTGCGCCCGCGCGTACGGCCCGTTGCCGTCGAAGTTCTGGGTCATCCCGGCGAAGTCGACGAGGGTGTAGAGGAACTCGCGGTAGTTGGGGCCGCCGGTGCTGAACTTGTCGTTGATCACCTGGTCGCCGGTGGGAACCATCACCTTGCTGGTGCAGAGGCTGAGCTGGTTCAACTGCGGCAGCGTCACCTTCTTGCCGGCCTGCGCGGCGCCGGCGAGGCCCGGCGTCGATTGCTGCAGCAGCTTGACGTCGCCCCCCGCCTCCTTGCCTGAGAGCAGCGGGCGGACCTGGGCGAGGAACGGTTTCGAAGCGCTGATCAGGCCTGGCAGCTCGGCCACCGCCGGCCGCAGCTCGATCGCGTAGGTGCGGAGCGGCGGCAGCGTCCGGTTGAGGCTGACGAGCGAGGCGTGGGTGACCCGCAGGGTCGGCGCCAGCAGACGCACCGTCGCCGAGAGATTGGTCGACTGGTTGGCGAGGGCGCCGGTGAAGATGTCGAAGTTCTCGATCAGCCCCTGCAGGTCCTCTTGGCGGCTGGCGAGGGCGCCGAAGGCGCGGCCCGAGCTCGCGACCAGCTTCGCCAGGTCGCGCTGCTGCGTGCCCAGCAGCGCGTTGGTGACCTGGGCGCTGTAGCGGCCGGCGTCGCCGCCGTACTTGAAGGCGTCGTTGAGCGATTCGGCACCGCTGCGGCCTTTCACCTCCGGCAACTGGGTCTTGTCTTCGGCGGCGGTCGGTTCGTTGGTCAGCGCTTTGCCGTAGCCCTCGAGCAGGCGGCCGAGGTCGGCGCGGACCGGCGACTGCAGGGCGCTGAGCACTTCGTCGATCTGGACCGCAGTGCTGGTGCGGCTGACCGGGATCTTCCCACCGCTGTCCAGCTCCGGCGCGCTGGGGCTGCCGGGGTCGAGTTCGATGAAGAAGTTGCCCTCGAGGAAGATCCGCGGCCGGATCGCGGCGAAGGCGTCGTCGTGGATCGGCCGGCCGGAGCCGCTCACGGTGAAGGTGACGGTGGTGTTGTCGCCGTCGCGGCTGGTCGAGATGACTTTGCCGACGTCGACGCCGGCGACCCGCACCGGCGAGTTGGTGGCGATGTTGGCCGAGTTCGAGAAGGTCGCCTTGACCTCGTAGCCGTGGCTGGTGAACGGCACGTGTTTGGTGAAGGCCAGGTAGGGCCCGATCGTGAAGATGAGGATGAAGATGATCGCGATCGTCACGTTGCTCGGCCGCCAGCCGAAGCGACCGCCCTTGGCGGCCTGCGCGCGTCGATCCCGCTCGGGCAGCCGGCTCATTCTCCGCCGCCTTCGTTCGTAGTCGTCCCCCAGAGTTCGGGGGCGTGGCCGATCACGGTCTTCGACGGGACGTATTTCTCATTCCCCGCTTCGCAGACTTCGTTTTGGCCGGGGGCCGCGGTCTGCGGATAGGGGTTGTAGTGGAGATGGTTTTCGCGGTCGCCCGACTCGTTGGCAGGGGCGGCGGCGAAGGTGCTCTCGCTGTTCGGGCCTTCCGGCGGCCCGTAGGAGATGAACTGGAGCCAGTTGCCGTTGCTGTTGCCCTGACTCGAGGCGCTGGCAAGGCTGCGGAAGGTCAGCGACCAGTAGTGGCAGACCGTCTGGCTCGGCACGATGTAGGTGAGCGCGGGCTTCAACACCCGGTTGGTGTCGGTGAGGAGCTCGAGGCCGGTCATCGTCCCCGGCGCTTCCTGGAAGTCGACCAGCGCTTCCGCGGTCGGCGGCAGCTGTTCGTTCAGCACCGGCGAGGCGTTGAGGACCGGGATCCCGGCGTGCAGCGATTCGGCGATCACCGGTGAGGTCTTGGCCAGCGCTTTCACCCCCGGCCGCAGGGCGGTGAAGAAGCGGCCGGTGTCGCGGAGGAAGGGGCGCAGCACCGGCAGGTCCGAGTTGACCTCGTCGAGCGTCGGCGGGCTCTTTTCGATCGTTTCCTGGATGTAGGGGCGGGAGACCCGGGCGAAGGCGGCAAAGGTGCGGTCGAGGGCGACGAACATGCTCGCCTGCGTCTCGGCCACCGGCGCCACCGTCGCCGAGAGGTCCTCGAGCGCGCGCCAGAAGCCAGCGAAGTTGGTGCTCGGTTCGACGATCTTGCGCAGCACCGGCTGGCCGTTGACGACGGCGCGGCGAAGGGCTCCGAAGGCTTCGTTCAGCTGCGGGCCGCGACCGGCGAGGGCGTTGCCGAAGCCGGCCAGGTTCTGCCGGATCGCCTTCCGCGTTTCTTCGTCGAACATGTCGAAGAATTCGTCGATGTCGACCGGTTCGGGGTGGGCGGCGGTGACCGGGATCGTTTCCCCGGCTTCGAAGCCCTTGTCCGAGTTGCCCGGGGTGACCTGGAGGAACTTCAGCCCCAGCGCCGACTTCGGGCGGACCGTGATCGTCGAGTCGACCGGCAGCGGTTCGGCGCTCTGGTCGAGGCTGAGCGAGAGTTCAGCGGCGACCTTGCCGTCGCCGAGGTTGACCGGGACGACCTTCTTGACGACGCCGACCCGGACGCCGCCGATCCGCACCTCGTTGCCTTTGACGAGGGCGTCGGCGTTCGGGACCCGGGCCTTGAGGTTGTAGGTGGAGACGAAGGGGAGGCCATTGTTGGCGTTGTAGGCAAGGAAGACGGCGACGATGATCACCAGCACGGTGACCGCCCCGACCAGGACCGGGCTGCTGGCGACGCCGCTGATGCCGCTGCGGTTCCTCATGGGCCCAGGAGGTAGTCGAGGAGCGGTTCGCTGCCGCTGCCGGTTTCAGAGGCTTCGGCCACTTCGGCTTCGCCTTCTTCTTTGCTTTCGCCTGCCGGCGAGGTGCTGTCGCTCTGGCCGACGCCGATCGCGGGACCGGGTTCGACGCCGGTGCCGCCGTTCTCTTCTTCGAAGCTCCGCTGCAGCAGGCTGTACAGAGCCGAAGGATCGGTGCTCGCCGATGCGCCTGCCCGCGGTCCGTTGAAGTTGGAGACACAGCCTGAGTAGCCCGCGGGAGACGTGATGTATTCCAGGCAGGTCGACAGCGTCACCCGCGTGCGCCCGAAGTGCCCGTACTGGTCGAAGCCGTTGAGGGCGGCGGTGTTGTTGTAGATCAGTTCGGTGAGGCCGTCCCAGCCGCCGGTCTTCTTCAGGTCGATCAGCAGCTTCGCCAGTTCCCTGGTCGGCACCACGCCGGACTTGGCCAGCACGCCCGCCTGCTGCACGACCGGGTCGGCCTTGGCGAATTCCGGCCCCGCGGCTTCGGCGGCGTTGCCGAGGCTCTTCAGCGAGACGGTGAAAGCTTCCGAGAACGGGGTCAGCGTCCGAGTCGCGTCGGTCAGCGACGGGGCCGCGGTGCCGAAGTCTTCGAACAGCGGCGTGCCGGCGTCGGAGAAGCTCTTGAGGCTGACCATCGTCTTGCGGAATTCGCGCAGGAAGGTGGGGAATTTCTGCAGCGCTTCTTCCAGTTCCGGGCCCTTTTCGGCGCTCGCCTCGGCGGCGGCGCCGGCGTTGGTGAAGAAGCCGGCGACGTGTTCGCGCTCGCGCGAGAGCGGCCCGAGGATTTCCTCCGAGTTGCTAGCAAGCTGCGCCAGCTGGTCGCGCTGGGCCGAGAGGACGCCGAAGAAGCGGTCGACGTCCCGCAGCACCGGGTTCGCCCGCTTGACCAGGACTTCGATGTCTTCGCCGCGGCCGCCGAGGCCGGCGCCGAGTTCGTTGAGAATCAGCCGGAAGCGCTGGGCGTAGGGCAGCGTGTAGATGTCGTTGATCAGGTCGGGATCGACGCTGGTGCCGCTGTTGCCGAGCGGCAGCAGGTACTGCCCCGCCCCCGGTTCCCCGTCGGGGATCTGCTTCAGCGGCGGCGGCGGCTCGGTGCCCGGCGAGCGCGGCAGCGTCGTCCGGCAGTCGATGAACTTCTCGCCGATCAGCGACTGCGGGCGGATCTGGCAGCTGGCGTCCTGGCGGAAGTCCTGGAAGCCGGGGTCGGTGATGTTCATCACGATCACCGCCTTGCCCTCTTGCCTCACCGGCTTGCCGTTCTTGTAGGCGACGATGTCGTCGGGCATCGTCACGTTGACTTCTTCGATCGTGCCGACGTTGGCGCCGGCGACCCGCACCTGCTCGCCGGTGACCATGAAGCCGCCGTTGTCGAAGACCGCCCGCACCTCGTAGCCGTCGCCCGAGTCGTCGCCGCCGGCGACCAGGAGGACGACGATGACGACCGCCGCCACCACTGCCGCCGCGAGTATCAGCCGCTTGATCATGGTCCGGGGGGCACGTCGCCGGGGTTGCATTCAGAGGAGTCGACGCTGGCGCCGTTGACCCAGGGGTTGGAGCCGTCGGGGGCGGGCTGGGTGGCACCGCCCGGGCAGCGGCGGTGGGTGTGGACGTTTTCGAAGGGATCGAACTGTTCGGATTTCGCGATCGGTTCGAGTTCGGAGCTTTCGCCGTTGTAACGGAAGAGGTTCTGGCCGGAGGTGATCGCGCGGACGTAGTGGCCGTTGCCGTCGTAGTAGCCGGCGACCTGGCCGAGCTTGCTGAAGGCGTTGAAGAGATCGGGCGTGTAGGCGCGGATGAAGTTGAGGTTCGGCTGGAAGTCTTCGATCCCCTGTTCGGCGTGCGGGAAGGCGTTGGAGGCGAGCTGCTGGACCTTGGGCAGCGTCGCCAGCAGGTCGGCGGCGTCGTTGGCCTTGCCCGGGCGCGAGACGACCAGCCGCAGGTTGTGGGTGAAGGGGACGAGTTTCTGGAAGACCGGCCGCAGTTCGGCGAGGAACGGCGCCAGTTCCTTGGTCGCCGGCTTCGCCGTGTTGACCAGCGGTTCGAGGTCGTCGAGGGCGGCGCGGAGGTTGACGAAGGTGGTGTTCGACTGCCGCAGCACCGGCGGCAGCTCGCGCAGGGCCGCATCGAAGTTTTCGTTCTGCCTGGCGATCGCGTCGAAGGCGGTGGTCGCGTTGGTGACCGCGCTCGAGAGCTGTTCGCCGCGGCCGGCGACCGCCGTGGTCAGCCGGGCTGAGCTGACGATGAAGCGCGAAAGCAGGTTCTGGTCGGCGTTCAGTTCGCGGGCGAAGGCGCTGGTGCGGTTGAGCGCGGTGCCGAAGTACTTGTAGGCGTCGTTGGCCTTTTCGCCCTGGCCGGAGTAGATCGCCGCGTTGCCCTTGATGAAGTTGGCGAGGCCCTGGCGCACCCGCGGCGGGAAGGTGTTGAAGAACTGGTCGATGTCGACCGGGGTCGTGGTCGAGGAGAGGCCAAGTTCGGCGCCGTCGTCGAGCGCCGGGCTGCTGTTCGGCCCAGGGCTGATCGAGACGTAGTGGTTGGCGACGCCGGAGAGCGAGGTGGCGCGGATCGTCGCCGTCGTCCCTTCGTGCAGCTCCTGGTCGACTTCGACGTGGACCTCGGCGAGGTTGTCGTCGGTGAGGCCGATGCTTTCGACCGAGCCGACCGGCGAGCCGCCGATCAGCACCTGGTTGTCGGGGACCAGCTGGCCGGCGTTCTGGAACACCAGCGTGTACTTGTGGCCGCTGCCGCCGCTGAGGAAGACGATCGCCAGCACGATCACAGCGACGGCGAGGGCCGCGATCACAGCGATCCGCGCGGGGGTAGTCCCCCGGCTAACCGGTTTGCTCTCCTCGCCTAAAGGTTTTGCAGCCACAAATAGTCGCTTGCTTTCAGGTTCCCCGGTCCCTCCGACCCGGTAGAACAGCCGCTGGATCGTATCCGAGGGTGTCCCTGCCAAGCCCTCACTGAGCAGGGACTTAACTGGAAATCAACGGCGGTGCTGTCAATGGCACCTGTCGGCATATCCCGACGATAAGGGATTTGATCCAGTTGTCTGGATATTCCGACGAGAAGTCAAGGAGTGCTACTGTCGGGATATGTCGACGAAACAAAATCCTGATCTCCTTGAATGGAGAGTTCGCTCCTCTGCCGATCTCGGCCGTGCCCTGGCCGGGGCTCGGCGCCATCGAGGATTGACGCAGGAGCAACTGGCCCGGGAACTCGACATCGAGCGCAGCTACCTGTCGGAACTCGAGTCAGGTTCCTCAGCGCTAGTGCTCCAGCGAGCCTTGCAAGCACTGCGAAGGCTAGGGGCAAACGTGACCGTGACCGTGGGCGATCCAGATGGCCCGTCGAGGTAGGGAGCTCGACGTATGGCTCGAGGGCGTCCGGGTCGCGCAACTGGTGGATGCTCGCTCTTCGATCCGCTGCCGCTACAGCAAGGAGGCGCTGCAGCGATGGCCGCTGAACAGCCCGGTCCTCTCCTGCTCGCTCCCCCTCGACTCGCGACCCCTCAACGCCACTCCGTTCTGCGTCGGCCTGCTGCCGGAGGGGCAGGCGCTACAGACGATGGCTGCGAACGCCGGCCTGGCCGCGACCGACACCTTCGGCCTGCTCGCCCGCTACGGCCGCGACGTTGCCGGCGCTCTCGTGATCACCGCCGCAAGAGAGGAGCCCGACCCGTCTGAGTTCAGAGTCGAGCCCTACGACTCCGAAAGCCTCGCCGAAGCGGTCGCCGAGTTGGACGATTTCCCCCTTGGGACGCACGAGGATTCCGAGCTCTCGCTGGCGGGAATCCAGGACAAGCTGCTCTTGGTCCGCGATCCGGATGGCCGCTGGGGCCGCCCGATCGGCGGCCTCCCCTCTACCCACATCTTGAAGCGCGACGACCCGCGCTACCCCGGGCTGGTCGAGGCGGAGGCCCACTGCCTTCTGCTCGCCCGCGCCGTCGGTCTGACCTCGATCGACGTTGAGCTGGCCGAGCTGGGTTTTGAGACCTGCCTGATCGTCTCCCGCTTCGACCGGGTGGTCGAAGACGAGACGGTGCGGCGTGTCCATCAAGAGGATCTTTGTCAGGCCCTGGGTATCGACCCCAGCGGGAAGCGGGGGCGCGCCAAGTACGAACGGGCCGGCGGCCCCTCCCTGCGGCAGGCAGCAGAGCTCCTCGATACCTATGCGGCCGATCCCCAAGCCGCGCTTGATCGGCTCATTCGCATCATCGCCTTCACCGTCCTGATCGGCAACGCCGACGCTCACGGGAAGAACCTCGGCCTGTTGCACTCCGACGGCGAGAGCATCGCCCTCTCCCCTCTTTACGACACCGTCCCGACCCTGCTGTGGCCACAACTGCGGAAGGGGGCGGCAATGGCTGTTGGGGGTCAGCCGATGCTCGAGGACATTGGCCTCGACGACATCGGCCGGGAGGCTGCCCGTTGGAAACGCGACCCTCAGCGCGCGCGCGCGCTTGCCGAGGAGACGATCGAAGGGGCGCTTGCGGCCGTCGAGGAAGGCGTCATTCCGGCCGAGGGTAGGACCGCGGAGCTGGTCCGGCGCAGGGGCGCGAGCTTGCTGGGCAAAGCCGCGGCGAGCCGCAGCCTCAGACCCTGAAGTTCGGGATCGCGCGCTCCAGCGGCTTCGGCAGCCACCAGACGCGGTCGCCGAGCAGCAGCATCAGCGCCGGCAGGAGGACGATCCGCACCACCGTCGCGTCGAGGATGACGGCGACCGTGAGACCGACGCCGAGCTGGCTGACGGTGGCGATCGGGGCGCCGGCGAAGGCGATGAAGACGACCATCATGATCGCGGCGGCGCCGGTGATGACGCCGGCGGTGCGCTCGAGGCCAAAGTTGACCGCGGCGGCGTTGTCGCCGTGGGTGTCGTAGTGCTCGCGCATGCGGCTGAGGAGGAAGACGGCGTAGTCGATCGAGAGGCCGAAGACGAGGCCGAAGATCAGGGTCGCCCCGACGGCGTCGATGTAGTTGTGGCCGCCGAGCGGCCAGTCGTCGGGGATGTCGGTGAGGACGGTGAGGACGCCAAAGGCGACCCCCACCGTCAGCAGGTTGAGACCGACCGCGATCGCCGCCAGCGGCAGCGCCCGCAGGACGATCGTCAGCATCAGGAAGGTCGCGATCGTGATCGCCATGACGATCCAGGGGATCCGGTCCCGGGTGACCTTGCTGTAGTCGTTCAACTGAGCGGCGCCGCCGGCGACTCCGGTGGACAAGTCCGCTTCTTCGGAGAGGGTGGCGGCGTCGTCGTTGAGCTTCTTGTTCAACCGGATCGAGCCGGGGGTGTTGAAGCTGTAATCGGAGACGACCAGCATCACCGCCGCCTGGCCGCCGTTTTCGAGGTCGATCGTTTCGCCGATCCGCTGGCGGGTTTCCGGCGGCGTCCCGTCGAGCGCCGAGAGGACGAAATAGCCGGAGTTGAAGAGCCCGGGGGTGGTGTCGGCGACCCGCGTCGCCTGACGGTTGATCCGGTGCTTGCCTTCCAGCACCTGGACGCTCGCTTCTTCGAGGCCGGTTTCCAGCGGCGCCGATTCTTCGGCCCCGCCGAGCAGGCCGTCGGCCAGCGCTTCGGCGCCACCGCCGAGCCGGTCAATCCCGCCGACCAGGGCTTCCGCCCCGCCGCTGAGGCGGGTGAGGCCGTTACCGAGAGTTTCCGCCGCCCCCGCCAGCCGTTTCGCGCCGGAGGCGAGCTTGAGGTCGGCCCGGTGCAGTTTTTCCAGGCCTTCGGTCAATTTGGCGGCGCCGTTGGCGACTTTTTCCAGTTCCTTGATCGCCGAGGTGAGCGTGTCGGTGATGTGCTTGGCGTCGTCGGCGTCCTCGAGCAGCCGTTGCTGCAGCGCTTCCAGTTCGACCGGCAGGCCTTTGTAGGGCTCGACTTCCGGCGTGCTCGGCACCGGGTCATAGGGAGTGCCGTCGACCGGGTCGGTGCCGGTGATCGCCGCGGTCGCCCGCCGCACCGCTTCCAGCGTCGCCGCGTATTCCGGGTCTTCCTTGCCGACCGTCATCGCCTGCAGCTTCGCCAGCGCTTCCTTCAGCTTTTCTTCCGTGACCTTCGCCGGCTCGATCAGTTCCGGCAGCTTTTCGTTGCCGTCGGCTTCGGTCGACTTCTGCACCTTTTCGGCCCGGCGCAGGGCGTTGCTGCGCAGGCCGGGGACGAAGCTCACCTTCAGCGCCAGCTTGATGTTCAGCGCTCCCAGCGCCGCCGTTTCCTGGGCGCTGGCCAGCCGTTCTGCCCCTTTGGCGAAGCGGTCGAGCGCCTTGATCGCGCGCTCGCTTCCGTCGGTCGCCCGGCTCAACCCGTTGGCGATCAGTTCCGCCCCGTCGCCGGCCCGCCCCGCGCCGGTTGCCAGCAGGCCGGCGCCGTTGCTCGCTTCGGTGATCCCTTCCCGCAACTGACCGACCCCGCCGGCCGCGACCGCGAGGCTGCGCCCAAGTTGGCCGAGCTGCTTGACCGGCCCGTAGTTGCCTTTCGAGGAGAGGACGGCGTTGCCGAGTTCCTGGAGAGGTTCGACCCGCTTCGTCGCCCGCTCCGGACCGATCACCGTCTGCACCCCCGGGGTCTCCGCCAGCTTGTGTTGGAATTCGTTGATCGCGGCCAGGTTCTTGGCGCTGGTGATCGGCCCTTCCCTGGAGACCGCGATGACCTGGAAGGGCGCGTCGAACCCCTGCCCGACCGAGCTGTCGACGAGTTCGGCTTCTTGGCGCGCCGGGTTGTCGGCTGGAAGCTGTTCGGGGCTCGGGGGCCCGGTTTCCAGCCCCACCGCCGGCCCGGCCAGGACCAGCAGCAAGAGCCCGATGACGACCGCCGCCAGCCCCGGTTTGCGCAGGGCGGAGCTGACGAAGAGCATCAGTCGCGAGCGGCCCCCCTTCGGCGGGCCGCCGATCCGCCAGATGTTGACCCGCGGCCCGACCAGGATCAGGATCGCCGGCCCGCAGATGGTGGCGACGGTGACGCTGAGGATCACCACCATGCAGACGGTCCCCGCCAGCGAGGCGAGCAGGGCCCCGGGCAGCAGGAACAGCGAGACGATCATCGAGAGCAACAGGGTGCTGCCGGCGAACATCACCGTGCGGCCGGCGTGCAGGCGGGTCAGCCGAGCCGCCTCGACCGGCGCTGTCCCCGCCGCCAGCTCCTCGCGGAAGCGCGAGACCAGCAGCAGCGAGTAGTCAACCCCCAGCGCCAGCCCCATCATCGAGCAGACGGTGAGGGCGAAGGCGTCGATCTCGAACCAGCCGGTGAAGAAATAGAGGATGCCGCGCGAGGCGACCACGGTGATCGCCCCGAAGCCGAGCGGGATCGCCGCCGCGATCGGCGAGCGGAAGACCAGCAGGAGGATGATCAGCAGGAACGGGAGGGCGAGCAGCTCCGCCCGCCTGGTCGCGTGGATGTTTTCCTCCTGGAGCGCGCGCGAGAGGCTCGCGTAGCCGGTCTGGGTCGCGCTGACCGGCGCGTGGATCGTCTGGTCGAGAACCTTCTTCAGGTGCGGCACCGTGTCGTTGACGGCGGTGCGGGTCTCGACGTGGAAGTCGGCGAGGACCAGGGCGCGGTTGGGGCTGGGGCGCAGCCGCCCGACCGAACCGGTGTCCCACGGCGAGAGCGTCGTCACCCGCGGGTCGCGCCGCAGGGCGCGGATCATTTCCGGTCCCTGCCGGTCGACCGCCGCCGGCGGCCCTTGCAGCAGGATCGCGAACGGGGCCGAGGGCCCGAAGTGATCGCGGAGGAGTTCGTCGCCTTCCAGCGACTTCGTCCCGGGGACGTCGATGGTGGACGGGTCGAGGCGGCTCTCGGTTCCGGTCCCGATCAGGCCGAGAGCGATCAGGATCACCCCGGCAATCGCGAGGACGATCTTGGGGTGGCGCAGCAGCAAGGGCTGGTCGTGCCCCCCAGGCCTCCTCGGAGACTTCATACGTCCCCTGCCGATCCTCCTTCCCACGGCTGGTAGTTTGGCGGTCAGGTCAACGGAGGGGAGGGATTTGTGCGGAAGACTCTGTTAAGGGTGCATGTACTGGCGGGGGTGATCCTGCTGGTCGCCGCTGCCTCGGCTGCCGCGATCGTTCTCCACGCCTCCAACCTCGTGATCACCACCGACGGTGGCTTCACGCCGACGACGCTGCCGAAACACGGCTTCGCGCCGATCAAGCTGCACGGCTTCGGGAAAATCGAAAGCGAAGACGGCTCGCCGCCGCCGGTGCTGGAAACGGTGACGATCTGGTTCGACAAGAACGGCAAGGTCGAGACCCGCGGCCTCCCCACCTGCACGCCGGGCAAACTGGCGGCGACGACCACCGCGCAGGCGCGCAAGCTCTGCCCGGGCGCGATCGTCGGCACCGGCTTCGGCAAGGCCGTCGTCGACTTCCCCGAACAGGGCCCGATCCCGGCCTCCTCGCCGATCACCCTCTTCAACGCCAAGCCCAAACACGGCAACCCGGTCGTCCTCGCCCACGCGCACCTGACGGTCCCGGGACCGACCACCTTCGTCGTCCCGATCGAGATCCAGAAAGTGCACGACGGCCGCTACGGCTTCAAGACCGTCGCCAAAATCCCGAAGATCGCCGGCGGCTATGGGATCCCGCTCTACGCCCGGCTCAGCGTCGGCCGCGAATGGAAGTACAAGGGCAAGACCCTGAGCTACGCCAACGCCGGCTGCCCCGACGGGCGCCTGCAGGCCAAAGGCCAGTTCAAATTCAAAGACGGCACCTTCCTGCAGGGCTCGGTGTTCAAACGGTGCAAGGGGAAGTGACGATTGAGGGGACGCACGCGGAAGATCGCCGCTTTCGCCGCCGTGCTGGCGGTCGGCATCTGCGCGAGCGCCTACGCGATCACCGCTGAAATCGGGCCGGTCAAGGTCAGCGCCACCGCGACCCTGAAGCCGCGGGAGCTGCCGGCCCACGGCAACCGGCCGGTCTTCCTCAGCAGCATCACCCGGGTTGCCACGCTGGACGGCTCGACCCCGCCGACCCTGAAGACGCTGCTCTTCCAGCTCGACCGCAACGGCACCATCGACACCAAGGGCCTGCCGACCTGCACCACCGCCAAGCTCGAGGGGACGACTCCCACCGTCGCGCGCAAGCGCTGCGCCGGGGCGCTGGTCGGCAAGGGGACCGGCAAGGCGCTGGTGACGATGCCGGGCCGGGCCCCGTTCACGATCGCCTCCCCCCTCTCCCTCTTCAACGGCCCGCCCGACCATGGCCAGCCGACCCTGATCGCCCACGCGTACGAGACGGTGCCGACGCCGCAGGCGCTGCTGGTCCCGATCACGATCGAACGGGTGGCCAAGGGGCGCTACGGCTTCCGGGCTGAAGTCCAGCTTCCGGAGATCGCCGGCGGCTACGGGGCCGCCACCCTGGCCGAAGCGAAGATCGGCGCCGTCCGCATGCGCGGCGGCCGCGAAGTCGGCTACATCAACGCCCACTGCGTCGGTGGGCGGCTGCAGGTGCAGGGCAGCGCCAAGTTCACCGACGGGGGCTACTTCCCGGTGCTCCTCACCTCGCCATGCCACTTGCCAAGGTAGCTCGGGCCCTCGTCCTCGCGCTGGTGGTCGCGGCGATCGCCGCTGCCTCGGCATCGGGCGACGAAGCCCTGCTGGAAGTCAACGACATCGTCCTCCGCGCCGACGCCGGCTTCCAGCCGCAGACCCTGCCGAAGCGCCGCTTCGCCCCGATCGACTTCGAGGGCCACCTCGAGATCTCCGGCCGCCGGGGCGGCAATCCGCAGCTGCTGCAAGCGCTGATCGACTTCGATCGCGACGGGCGGCTGAGCGTCGCCGGGCTGCCGACCTGCGCGCCCGAATCGATCGCCCAGCAGGGGACCGCGGAAGCGCGCCAGACCTGCCGCGGCGCGATCGTCGGCACCGGCCATATCGGCGCCGGCATCGCCTCCACCCTCGGCTCGCTGACCGAGCGGGCGGCGCTGACGATCTTCAACGGCCCCGCCCTCGCCACCGGCCCCAGTGTCGTCCTCCATGCCCGTACCTACCTCCCGGCGCCGGAAACCTACGCGATCCTCGTCCCGATCGAACGCCGCCAGGGCGGCTTCCGCTACCGCGCGCGCCTCGAACTTCCGCCTCTCGCCCAAGGCCTCGGAGTGCTCACCCACATCGACGCCAAGATCGGCCGCCGCTACAAGTACAAGGGGCGCAACCGCAGCTACATCTCCGCCCGCTGCAGCGACAACATCCTGGAAACCCGCGGCCACTTCCTCTTCGCCGACGGCACCGTGATCGACGGGGCGATCGAAAAGTACTGCAACGACAAGTAGCGAAGGGCGGGGTGAGTGGGCCGTGTTGGGCTCGAACCAACGACCTTGAGATTAAGAGTCTCCTGCTCTACCAACTGAGCTAACGGCCCGGGGACCGGCAAGTATAGGAAGGTCGGCCGCCCGGGTGGGGCCAGCCGCCGCGGCGGCTATTCGCCCAGAGTCGAACCGGCGCCAAAGCTGCCGCCGAGCGGGTTCGTCGGCGATTGCAGGGCTTCGGGGTTGCCCTTGTTGCCTTTCGCCGCCGCCTTTTCGGCCGCTTCCACTTTCTTGCGTTCCTGCTGGAATTTTTCCGCGTTTTTCTTCACTTCTTCCATCTGTTTGTCGAGCTGTTCGCGTTCGAATTTGGCGCGGGTCAGCTTCGCGGCTTTCGCCTGCGCGGCTTCGGCGGCTTTGTAGTCGCCGGTGAAGTAGGTGTAGAGCGCGAGCGTGCTGAACGAGTTCAGCGTCGGTCGCTGCTTGGCGACGATCTGCTGCGCGTCGGTCGCCGCTTCGATGTTCCGCTGCGCTTCGCCGTAGGTGCGGGAGCGTTCGGCCAGCGAGAGCAGGGCCGGGGCGACCAACTGGGCGGTGCCGGCGCTCGGTTCGTCGGTCAGGTCGACGTATTCGGCCCAGGAGGAGCTCGCCAGCCGGTACTGCTGCAGGGCGTTGTTGAGATCTTCTTCGTCGGGTTCGAGCGAGAGCAGGCTGTTGCCCGCGGTCACCTGGGCCCGCGCCAGCGCCTGCAGAAGCTCGGGGTTTTCCGGGTCCTTTTTCAGTTTCGCTTCCAGCCGTTCGGCCTGTTCTTCGTAAGGCTGGGCGACATCGCCGCCGCCGCTGGAGTTGCTGTTGAAGATTTCACCGATGTTGACCGGGCCGACGACGAGGAAGAGGCTGAGCCCCATCAGCACCGCAAGGACGGCATAGACGACTTTGACGGCAGTCTTCCGCTTCCCCCTACGGAGGTCGAACAGCATTCTGTGCTCGTCCTGCGCCATCCCTCTCCCTCTCGACTTCCTACTCCTGCGGTGAGGGCGTGGCCATGCCGCTTCCTTCGCGCGGTCTGCCCAACACCCGTGCGAGGACGATACTCAACTCATACAGAACAAGCAGCGGAACCATCTCAATGAGCATCGTCACCGGGTCGACGCCAGGCAGGGCGGCGGCGACGATCGCGATCACCAGATAGGCGTAGCGCCGGTTCTGGCTCAGCTGCTCGACCTTGACGATGCCGAGGCGGGTGACGGCGATGATCGCCAGCGGCAGCTGGAAGATCAGGCCGCAGGCGATCTCGGTCATCGAGAAGAAGCTGTAGTAGTCGCGCGCCCGGATCTGGACGTTGAACTGGTCGTCGTTGAAGTTGAGCAGGAAGTGCACCGCGGCCGGCATGACGACGAAGTAGGCGAAGGCGATCCCGGCGAGGAAGAGCAGCGGGAACAGCAGCAGGATCGGCAGCACCACCTTTTTCTCCGCGGCGCTGAAGGCCGGGAGGATGTAGGCGTAGAGCTGCCAGAGGACGATCGGCAGCGAGAGCACCACCGCCCCGTAGGCGGAGACGGTCAGCGTGGTCGTGAACGGCTCGGTCACCCCGAAGGTGATCAGCCGATCGTGGTTGCCCGGCAGCGGGCCCTGGGCGATTTCCAGCAGCAGGTGGTTTTGCCAGAAGCAGAGCGCCAGGGCGACGCAGAAGACGAGGATGCAGACGATCAGCCGCGAGCGCAGCTCATCGAGGTGCTCGACGAGGGTGAGGCGGTCTTCGTGCGAGACCGCCTTGACGCGAGGCGGCATCCTCGCGTCGCCTCAGCTCGACTTGTCGCGGACGATCTCCGCCTCGGCGGGATCGCCGTGGACCTTCGCCGACTCGCCCTCGAGCCGGGGCTTGTCGTCGTCCTCGTCGTGTTTGTGCTCGCCGCTGATCGAGCCTTTGAACTCGCGGATGCCGTTGCCGAGGCTGCGCCCCAGCTCTGGCAGGCGTTTGGGTCCGAAGACCAGCAGGGCGATGATGAGGACGATCGCGATCTCTGGAAGTCCGATGTTTCCTGGCATCTAGTCCATGGTAACGGTGCAGGGGCACTGCCGGATCAGGCCGGGCGCAGTTTTTAGGTCGCCTCGAGCCGCGAGTCGGTAGCGCGGGCGAGTTCCGGGTATAGCCCGGGGATGACGACCAGAGACCTGAACGGCGCCGTGGCCTTGGTCACCGGCGCCTCCAGCGGCATCGGCGAGGCAACCGCCCGGATGCTGGCGGGCCGCGGCGCCACCGTGGCAATGGCTGCGCGGCGGACCGACCGGCTGGAGAAGCTGGGTGAGGAGATCGCCGGCTCCGGGGGCACCGCGCTCCCGGTCGAGCTCGACGTCAGCGATCGCGAGGCCGCCGAGGCGGCGGTCGCCCGCACCGTCGAGGAGCTCGGCCGCCTCGACGTCCTCGTCAACAACGCCGGGGTGATGCTGCTCGGCCCGATGCTCGAGGCGCCGGTGGAGGAATGGCAGCAGATGGTCGAGGTCAACCTGCTGGGGCTGATATACATGACCAAGGCCGCCGTACCCCACCTGCTCGAGGCGGCCGAGGGCGATCGCGGCGTCGCCGACGTCGTCAACATCTCCTCGGTCGCCGGCCGCATCGCCCGCCGCAACAGCGGCGTCTACAACGCGACCAAGTTCGGCGTCGGCGCCTTCAGCGAGTCGCTGCGGCAGGAGGTGACCAAGCAACGGGTGCGCGTCTCCCTGGTCGAGCCGGGCGCGGTGGCGACCGAGCTGACCAGCCACAACCGTCCCGAGGTGCAGGAGCAGATCAAAAGCCGGTTCAGCGACATGGAGAGGCTGGAGGCCGAGGACATCGCCGACGCGATCGAGTTCGTGGTGACGCGTCCTCCCCACGTCGCCGTCAACGAGGTCCTGATCCGGCCGACGGACCAGGAACAGTGAGCTACGAGTAGCGCTGCACTACGCCGTCGGCGACGAGGCTGAGGAGCTGGCGCTGTTCGGGCTCGAATGTGCTGCGCTCCAGGGCGTCCTTGGCCTCGGCGACGAGCTGGAGCGCGCGGGCGCGGACCCGCCCGAGGGCGCCGGTCGCTTCGATCCGCTCGCAGACCGCCTCCGCGCTCTCGGCGTCGAGCCCGTGCAGGTCGACCTCGCGGATGCTCGGTTCGCTCTTCGCTGCCTCGATCAGCGGCAGGGTGATCGTGCCGTCGAGGAGGTCGGTGCCGCGGGCCTTGCCAGTTCGCTCGGGCGGGCCGCTGACGTCAAGGACGTCGTCGAGCAGCTGGAAGGCGAGGCCGATCCCGGCGCCAAACTCGCGCAGCCGCGGCTCGTCCCGGCCGAGCAGGCAGGCGCACTCGAAGAGGCGGGCGGTCTTCAGCCGGCAGCGCTCGAGGTAGCGCTCTTCGCTCACGCCGAGGTCGAAGGCGTCGCGCCTCTGCGCCAGCTCCCCGCGGGCGAGGGCGACCGAGGCATCGGCGAGCAGGGCGACCGAACGAGCGTCCCCGGCGTCGCCGAGCAGCCCGAAGGCGCGGGAGAAGAGCAGGTCGCCGGTGGCGACGGCGCGGTCGCGGCCCGAGGTGGCGGCGACCGTCGGCAGGCCACGGCGCAGGGGCGCGTCGTCGAGGACGTCGTCGTGGACCAGCGTCGCCATGTGGACGAGCTCGATCGCGGCGCCGGCGCGCACCGCCATCTCTCCCCCGTCCGGCCCGGCGCAGAGCAGGACCAGCATCGGCCGCAACCGCTTGCCGCCCGCTTCCAGCGTCGCCGCCGCATCCTCGCCCAGGATCTCGCCGTGTCCCGCGACCGCCCCCCGCAGCAGCTCCTCGACCTCGCCGAGCCGGGCCGGCAGCCAGCGGCTGGAGGCGTCGAGGACCGCCGTCACCGGCGGCGGCACCGAGGAGGGCCGGGTCACGCCCGGGTGCCGGAGTGGATCGCGATGATCCCCCCGGCGAGCACCGTGTAGCGGATCCCGGTGAAGCCGGCGCCGTCCATCTTCTCGGCCAGGCCGCGGGGGCTCGGGAAGCTGCGGACCGACTCGGGCAGGTAGGCGTAGGCCTCGGGGTTGCTGGAGAAGGCGCCGAGCAGCGGCACGATGCGGTCGAACCAGAGCGAGAAGAAGACCGAGAGCGGCGGCCGGGTCGGGGTCGTGATCTCGAGGATGACGAGGCGGCCGCCGGGCTTCAGCACCCGCGCCATCTCCCGCAGGCCGCGGTCGAGATCGGCGAGGTTGCGGACGCCGAAGCCGACCGTGACCGCGTCGAAGCGCTCGCCGTCGTAGGGCAGCTCGAGCGCGTCGGCCCATTCGAAGCGGACGCCGTCGGCGCCGCGCTCGGCCGCCTTCTCCCGCGCCAGGTCGAGCATCGGCTCGGAGAAGTCGCAGCCAACCACGTGGCCGCCAGGCGTAGTCAGGTGCGAAAGCTCCAGCGCCAAGTCGCCGGTGCCGCAGCAGACGTCAAGCGCGGAGTCGCCGGGTTGCAGCTGCGTCTGCGCCGCCGCCCGCTCGCGCCAGCGGTGGTGCAGCCCCGCGGTCATCAGCGAGTTGAGCGCGTCGTAGCGGCCCGCGACTCGGTCGAACATGCGGTTGACCTGGCCGGCGAAGTCCGGCGAGTGGCGGTTGTCGTTGATCGTGTCCATGGGATTCGGGGCGAGACGCCCGTCCCTGGCCGCCTATCTAGTCGAGGGACGAGAGGAAGTCGGCCAGCTGTTCGATCTTCTTCGGCGGCAGTTCGCGGAAGGAGGGCATGATGCCCGGGCCGATTTCCACCGATCGAACGATGGCAGCCCGCGGGATCCGGGCGGCGATGTGGGTCAGTTCGGGGCCGGGGCCGTTGTTGCCGTTCTCACCGAGCTTGTGGCAGGCCAAGCAGCCGGATCCAGCCACGACCTCCTTGCCTTTCTCATATTGAGGAGGCACCTTCATGTCGATCTCGGTCGGCGAGCCGCCGGTGGCGCCGAGGTAGGTCAGGTAGCCCATCGCGATGATCGTCAGGCAGCCGGCGGTGGTGGCGATCGGGCGGCGCTCCGGACGGCGCTCGGGGCCGCGGTCGTAGAACGGCAGCAGCAACAGCAGGACCATGCAGATCGTCGGGATGCCGATCGTCGCGATCGGGACCAGCTCCGGCGGCTTGATCACGCGCAAGAGCTCGAAGAGGAAGAAGAAGTACCACTCGGGGCGGGGCACGTAGGTGGTGGTGGTGGGGTCGGCCTTCGGCCCCTGCTCGGCGCCGAGGATCAGCGACATCGCGATGATCACGGCGACGACGATGCAGGCCATCACCGAGTCCTTCATCACCGCGTAGGGGAAGAACGGCTTCCCCTTCTTCTTCAGAAGCTCGTATTCCTCGAGGTAGGACTGCTTGTCCTGCGGCTTCACGAGGCGGCTCCGTTGGTGCCCTCGCCGGAGACGGGCGAGCCGTCGACCCGGTTGCCGTTGACGCGGCCGTTGCCGTTGCCGTTGGCGCCGGCGTCGAGCTGGGCCAGCGGCGAGGCGCCTTTCGGCCGCTCGGCTTTCATCCACGGCGGCGCCGTGGTGCCGAGCTTGACGACCAGGTACATGTGGGCGCCGATCAGGGCGATGATCGCCCCGGGCACCAGCAGCATGTGGATCGCGTAGAAGCGGGCGAGCGTGGTCGCGCCGAGCTCGGGGCCGGCGCGGAGGAAGTCACTCAGGTACGGGCCCATCACCGGGCCGGTGCCATTGATGTTGATGCCGACGATCGAGGCCCAGAAGGAGCGCTGGTCGAACGGCAGCAGGTAGCCGGTGAAGGCCATCGTCATCGTCAGGATCAGCAGCACCACGCCGATCACCCAGTTGAGCTCGCGCGGGTACTTGTAGGCGCCGAAGAAGAAGGTCCGCCCCATGTGGAGGAAGATCAGGATCACCATCACGCTGGCGCCCCACTTGTGCATGCCGTGGACGAACTGGCCGAGCGGAACGTCGTTGTTGATGTGGGCGATCGAGGCGTAGGCCTGGGTCGCCGAAGGCGTGTAGTACATCGCCAGGAAGACGCCGGTC
>JBQCHW010000123.1:0-8355 GCA_051954315.1 Solirubrobacterales bacterium | reverse complement strand
CATCGCCATCACCGGCGTCGCGATGTCGGCCTACTACGCCTTGCGCCTCTACCAGGGGACGATGCACAACCGTAAGCCGGAGGGGCTTCTCTCCAGAGAGATCGGCTGGCGCGACGCGGTGGTCCTGGTGCCGCTCGTCCTCTGCATCCTCGCCCTCGCCCTCTACCCGCAGCTGATCCTCGAGCGCACCAACCCGAGCGTCGAGCAGACGGTCGCGAAAGTGACCGGAGGGTCGGCGCCGGAATCGAAGCTGGCGACGAAGCCCCAGCAGCTCGGCCGCACCGAGATCACGCTCTCCCTTCCCGACCCCGACCAGGTGAAATGAACTTCAACGAGCCGCATATCGACTACGCCGGCATCTCGCCGCTGATCGCCCTCACCGTCGGCATCTGCGTCGTCCTGCTGAGCGCCGTCTTCAAGCCGTTCAAGCGCAGCGCCCCGCTGCTGACGCTGGTCACGCTCGGCGCTACCGCCGGCCTGCTGATCTGGCAGTGGGACGACCCGAAGAACCTGATCACCGGGGCATTGCGACTCGACGACCTCGGCATCTCGATCTCCTTGATCGCGGTGATGGTGGCCGCCTTCTGCGTCCTCCTCTCGATCGGCGAGCGGGCGACCGAGGAAGCCGGCTCGGGCGAGTACCACTCCCTGTTACTTGGCTCGGTCCTGGGGATGGTGCTGCTGTCGCAGGCGACCAACCTCGTCACCTTCTTCGTCGCCCTGGAGACGCTCTCGATCCCGCTCTACATCCTCTGCGCCACCAACCTGCGGCGCGAGGGCTCGCTCGAGTCGGGGCTGAAGTACCTGATCGTCGGCTCGATCGGCTCGGCGACGCTGCTCTACGGGATGGCCTTCCTCTACGGCGGCACCGGCTCGACCGGTTTCCAGGGGATCGCCGCCGGGATCGCCCACAACGGCCTCGACGGCGACCCGCTGATCCTGATCGGGATCGCAATGGCGGCGGTCGGGCTCGCCTTCAAGACTTCGATCGCCCCCTTCCACCAGTGGACGCCCGACGTCTACCAGGGCGCGCCGACCCCGATCACCAGCTTCATGGCAGTGGCGACGAAGGCGGCGGCGTTCGCGGTCTTCCTCCGCTTCTTCGAGGTCGCGCTCGGCTCCCAGCTCGACTCCTGGCAGCCGGCGCTGGCCGTCCTGGCGGCGATCTCGATCGTCGTCGGCAACGTCTGCGCCCTCGGCCAGGACTCGCTGAAGCGGATCATGGGCTGGTCCGGCGTCGCCCAGGCCGGCTACATGCTCGGCGGCGTCGTCGTCGCCTCCGAGCAGGGGACCAGCTCGCTGGTCTTCTACCTCGCCGCCTACGCCTTCATGAACCTCGCCGCCTTCGCGGTGATCGTCGCCCGCGAGCGCGAGACGATCTTCGGCGACGACATCCGCGCCGTTCGCGGGCTCGGCACCGAGCGGCCGGCCCTGGCCTGGCCGCTGACGATCTCGATGCTGGGGCTGGCCGGGCTGCCGGCGACCGCGGGCTTCATCGGC
Organism: Solirubrobacterales bacterium; assembly: GCA_051954315.1. Classification (GTDB taxonomy): domain Bacteria; phylum Actinomycetota; class Thermoleophilia; order Solirubrobacterales; family 70-9; genus VAYN01. The sequence continues at coordinate 6,855 of JBQCHW010000123.1, read as the reverse complement.
AAGCTCTACCTGATCGAGGCCCTGGTCGAAGGCGACTACACCTGGCTCGCGGTCTTCATCGCGGTCGGAACGATGATCTCGCTCGCCTACTACCTGCGGGTGGTGGCGGCGATGTGGATGCGCCCCGAGCGCGAGACCGTCCCCGGCGGCACCCCGGCGATCGCCGGCGCCTCCCCCGAGGCCGACCCCGTCGACCCCGAAGCTGGCCGCCGCTGGTACCTCGTCGGCCCCGCCGTCTTCGCCGCCGCGGCGACCGTCTTCTTCGGCGTCATCCCCCAGCCGCTGGTCGAGTTCGCCTCCCATGCGGGCAGCGCGCTGTTCTAGTCCCTCACTCGAACTGCATCAAATTTCCGGGCTGCTGGGCCTGAAATTTGATGCAGTTCGCTGATGGGGGTCCTGCTTACGCTCGTCCTGATGGTGGCCGGCGCCGGGGTTGGCGTCGAGTCGGAGCGACGGCGGCCGAAGGAAGCGGTGGCGCTGGCGCGGAAGCTGCTGCTGGTGATGCTGTACGTGCTGGTGCCGCCGGTGATCTTCTTCAACCTGGCGGCCTCCTCGATCAGCGTTGACAACGCGGTCGGGATCGGCCTCGCGCTGGTCAACATGGCGCTGGTCGGGACGGCGGTCTGGTTCGTCTGCACCCGGCTGCTGCGCCTGAGCCCGCCGCAGACCGGGGCGGTGATCTGCGGCGCGATCGTCGCCAACACCACCTACCTCGGCTACCCGCTGACCGTGGCCCTGCTCGGCCACGACCATCTGGCGACCGGCGTCCTCTTCGACGTCCTCGTCGGCGGGCCGACGCTGATGTTCGGCGCCTTCGGCGTCGGCGCCGCCTTCGGCACCAAAGCCGGCGAAGGGATGAGCGAGCGGGTCCGCGCCTTCTTCACCCGCAACCCGCCCCTCTATGCGGCGGTGCTGGGCCTGCTCGCCCCCAGCGCCCTGGCGCCGCAGATCCTCGTCGACGCCTCGCAGGTGCTGGCGGTGGCGATCCTCCCGCTCGGCTTCTTCGCCGTCGGCGCCACCCTCGCTGAGGGCGCCGAGCAAGGCGAACTCCCCCTGCCGCCCCCGGTCACCGCCCCCGTCGCCGTCGCCACCATCGGCCGCCTGGCGCTCGCCCCCGCCCTCCTCATGCTCCTGGCGGCCCCGCTGATCGAGCTCCCCTCCGCCTACCGCCTAATGTCAGCGATGCCGACCGGCATCAACGCCCTCGTCGTCTCCCACGCCTACGGCCTCGACAACCGCATAGTCGCCGAGACGATCACCTGGTCGACGGCCATAGTGATCGTCGCGGCACTCCTGTCGCTGGCGTTCTAGATCTGAGTGGCAATCAACCCGATCAGCGCGGCGATGATCACGGCGTTCACCTGTATGAGCGTCCGCTGGAGACCGTCGAAACGGACATGCATTTCACGCATGTCCTCATGTACCTGCGCAAATCCGGCATCCATTTTCATCTCAATGCGGCCCACCCGCTCGCTCAGGTCGTCTAGCCGTGCGTCGTTCCATTCCGTCATCCCCGCCTCCTTCTCTGCGACTGCTGCCTCCATGGCTCGACTGTAGCAGACAAAAACATACGTAACTGAAACACCTCTGTAAATTCTCTGGCGTGCTTCACCACGTCGGCATAGAGGTCGCGCCCGCTGACATCGAGGCCGCTGTCGGCTTCTTCGAGCTGCTCGGGTTCGAGCGGGTCGAGCCACCGGAGACCTTGCGCGAATTCACTTGGGTCGAGCGGGACGGGACGCAGGTTCACCTGATGCCGGAGGAGGAGCCGACGGTGCCTTCGCCGGGGCACCTGGCGGTGGTAGTCGACGACTTCGACGGCACAGTCGCGCGGGTGCGCGAGGCCGGCTTCGAGATCGAGCGCAAACGCGAACACTGGGGGCAGCCGCGGGCGCTGGCGATCGCTCCCGGCGGTCACCGGGTCGAGTTGATGGCGGCGCCGCCGGCACCGCAGGTCTGAGAACTACTCGCGCTGCTTGCGCTTGCGCGGCTCGGCACCCGGCTCGGCTTCGTCGTCTTCGACGGTCTCGGACGGTTCGAGTTCGGCCGCGGCCTTCTCTCCCGGCGTCGGCCAGGGCACCGCTTCCCCCTCCTCCCAGGCCGGCGGTTTGCCGCCGGGGAGGAAGCCGAGGTAGAGCAGGCCGAGGTAGAGGAACCAGACGATCGCCAGGATCACGAAGCCGAGCAGGATCGCGATCCCCAGCGCCATCCCGAGCGAGCCCCAGAAGCGACTGAGCAGACCGAGGCGCATCGCCCAGAGGCAGGTGTAGAAGAGGCCGATCGCGAACAGCAGGCCGCCGCCGAGGGTGAGGATCCCGGCGGGGGTGCTGAGCGAGGCGTCGCTGAGCGCGTTGGAGGCGGCGTCGTCTTCGCGCTTTTCCTTTTCGCATTCGGCGACGGGCTTCTCGTCTTCGCACCGTTCCTTCAGGTCCTGCTTGGAGATCGTCGGCTTTGCTTCGCCGGCGACGAAGGTTTCCGCCGCTTCCTGGCGCGCCTGCCCGTAGAGGACGGTCCCGACCCCGACCAGCAGCGGCGCCGCGATCACGATCGCCAGCAGCGCCGGCAGCACCCGCTCGCTGCGGGCGCGGGCGGCCATGAAGAGATAGACGAGCGGGAACGCCAGCAGCAGGAAGGCGGCTGCCTGGAGGCCGCTCGAGAGGGTGACCGAGCCGCCGTGGACGTCGATCGAGCGCAGGACCTCGGCTTCGCCCGAGCCGCTGACCGAGCTGACGAAGCCCGGAAGGAACATCAGGAGCACCGCCGCGAACGCGGCCAGCGCGGCCGGCAGTGCCCAGCGCGACTCTCTGTCCCGGACCTGCTCTGGGCTCACGGCCCGTACCCTACCCGGGGCATGGAGCAGACCGAGGCCACCCCCGTCGTCCCGCTCGAGGCCGGAGCCGGGCCCGAGAACCCGCCCTGCCCCGCCTGCGGGGAGCCGCTGTTCGGCTGGATCGGTCCGAAGCGAGGGCTGAGCGGACCGGTCCGGCGTTGCGAGAGCTGCGGGCTCGGGATCGTCGGCGAGGTCGGCGACACCGAGGCCGCCCTGCACGAGCTCGACTCCCTGCGCCAGGGCGACCTCATCCGGATCGAGAACCGCGGCAGCACCGCCTGCGCCCTCGGCGGCGCTGGCTGGGCGGGACTGCAGCCGCAGCGGCGCCATCTCTTCACGCCGGAGGCGGTGCGCCGCCTGGTCGCCAACCGCGACCAGGTCGTCAAGTCGGCCCGCTGGCGGCCGCTCGCCGGCCTCGTCAGCACCTGGCAGACCCTCCTCAACAGCGTCACCTTCGGCCGCAACGTCGCCCTCGGCGCTCTCCGCGGCACCCCCGCCGTCCCGGCGACGAAACCCTGGCAGCGACGGATCGACGCCCTCGCCAGCATCGTCCTCGCCCTGCCGGCGCTGCTGATCGCGATCCCGGTCGAGCTGGTCGGCGGCCTCTTCCGCCGCGGCGCCGTGATCGCTCTGAAGCTCGAGTTGTTCTAGCTCAGGCCTTCTCTCGCCTCACGGACGAGAGTGACCGCCTCAGTGAAAAGGACCCGAATCGCGTCGCGGACCTGCATCGCCTGCTCGTCGGCGCTGCCGTTGAGCTCGAGGCGGCCGATCGAGGCGACGGTCATGTCCACCGCGAGCTTGATCGCGTTGTCGGCCCAGGCGACCCGCTGCGAGGACTGCATCTGCTCCGACAGCTCTTCCATGCGAGCGCGGAACTCGTCGGGGTCGCCGAAAAGGTTGAAGCCCTCCATCGCCCTGCATGTTGGCAGAACCGGCACACCGCCGAGGCCGAATCGGCACTTTCTGCGCGCCACTCGTGCGCCGCGGCGGCCTAGCGTCCTCAGGATGCGGGCGAGGGACAACGAGCGGGGCTCGGCAAGCGTCGAGCAGGCAGGCTTGGCGGCGCTGGTGGCGCTGCTGCTGGTCGCCGCGATCGCGGCCGTCGCCGCCGGCGGCGAAGTCGATGCTGGGCGGCGGCTGGCCGGGGTGCTGGGACGGCGTCTTACCTGCGCACCGCGACTGCCTGACGCCTGCCGCCACCACGCCCTCGTGCCCGCCTACGGCTGGCCGCTCGCCCGCCTGGCGCGAGCGCTGGCGCCGGCCCCCGAACCGCTCCGCGGCCCCTCCGGCCTGCCGCTGATGCCAGTCGACTTCCGCCGCTGCCGCTCCGAGAGCTGCGCCGTCGCCGCCGGGCCTCACCTCACCGCCTCGCGCCGCCGGGTGACGGCCTTCACCGAGCTGATCGACCGCCGGGGCTCGGAGGGCTGGGTCGATATCGTCTACTGGCTCTACCGCCCGACCCTCGGCTGGCAGCGCCTCAGCCGCCGAGCCACCCAGGCCGAAGTCGAGGCCGCGAGCGGCGTCGAGGTCCGCGAGCGCGACGACCCGGCCCTGGTCCCGCTGGAGACCCTCCCCGGCCGCAACCACTACAGCTTCCCGCCCGCCGAGCGGCCGCCCTGGCAGTGGCGCGTCGCCGGCCGCTATCCGGGCTGGTCTTCCTAGTCGGAGGGCGGGACCCAGCCTTCGCCGGCGGCAGCCCGTTCGAACCCGATCCACAGCGAGTTCATCGCCGTCGCCACCACCTGCTCGCGCGGAACCTCGGGGTGCTCCACCCACCAGAGCGCCAAGCCCTGCAGGACGCCGCGGAGGACGACCCAGGCCATTTCCAGGCCCGCGCCGCTCAGGGATCCGGCAAAGCCCGCCGCCCCCGGCTCGCCAGCGAACAACTTCATCACCTGGGCCCGGCTGGCGGCCGAGACCTCGCGGTGGACCGCTTCCGCCTGGCGATCCCCGCTCGGCTCGCGGAACAGCATCGTCGCCGCCGCGGGATGCTGTTCGACATAGGAGAACCAGGCGTCGAAGGAGCGGCTGACGCGGGCGGAGGAGTCCTCGGCGCCCGGGAAATTCTGCCCCCAGATCTCCCGCAGCTCGGCGAAGTGGGCTTCGAGCAGGTGCCGGTAGAGGTCGATCTTCGAGGAGAAGTGGTCGTAGACCACCGGCGGGGTGACGCCAGAGCTGCGGGCGATCGCCTCGATCGAGGCGCCGGGGTAGCCACGCTCGGCGAACAGCTCGGTCGCCGCGCCTTCGATCACCTCGCGCCGCTGGCCGGCGCTGAGCCGTTTGCGTCCCTTCGGCTTTGCTCCCGTTGACAACCTAATGCTCCCTAGGTAGATTCACCTAATGGCTACTAGGTTAACCGCGCCGCAGGAGGGCTCGCCATGATCTTTTCGATCGATATCGCGGAGGTTGGAATCCCTCACGGGCTGCGCCTGCTCACCAGACGGCCGCGCCCCGAGGAGGTAGAGGGACTGCAGTATGCGGAGACCGTTTTCACCGCCCCTCTCGGCGACAGCCTGCTCCCCGCTCCCAACTTCGGCACGGTCGCCCTGCTCGCGGCCTGGGAGGACGACAGCTCTCTCGATCGCTTCGCCTCCCACCCCCTCGCCCGCCAGCTCGCCGACGGCTGGCAGGTGCGGATGGCGCCGCTACGGGTCTCGGGCGCCTGGCCCGGCCTCGACGGCCTGCCCGAGCGGCCGCTACCGGTCGACGACGAGGAGCCGGTCGCGGTCCTCACCCTCGGCCGGCTGATGCCCTGGCGAGCCCGGCCCTTCCTGCGCGCGGCGGCTCCGGCCGAAGCCGATGCGGTGGCCGAGCCGGGCCTACTCGCCTCGACCGGATTCGGCCGGCTGCCGAGCCTCGTCTCCACCTTCACCCTCTGGAGCACGGCGGCGGCGATGCGCGACTACGCCTACCGCCAGGGAGGCTCGCACCGGGCGGCCGTCGCCACCGATCGCGAGCGCGCCTTCCACCGCCACTCCGCCTTCATCCGCTTCCGGCCCTATGCGACCCGCGGCAAGTGGGACGGTGCCGACCCGCTCGCCGCGGCAGCGCTCACGGTCTAGCCCGCGCCGCCGCTTCGGCGGCCTTTTCGCTGTCGGCTTCCTCCTGGGCCTGCCGGATCAGGCCGCGCCAGTCGGTGGTCCTGAACACGAGCAGGATCGCCATGAAGCCGAGGACGACCGACCACGCCGCCATCGCGATCTGGGTGCCGACCGAGAAGGAGAGGACGGCGGTGCGGGTCGGGCCGTGCAGGGTGGCGACCAGCAGTGCCTGCTGGGCGCCGGCGCCGCCGGGGGTGAAGGGGACGACGTTGGCGATCGCCTGACAGCTCATCACCAGCATCACGTTGCCGATCGAGCCGTCGATCCCGAAGGCCTCGAGGAAGAACCAGAAGGCGGCGAAGCGGAAGACCCAGCCGACTCCCTGCCAGGCGGCGACCTCGCGCAGGTAGCGGCGCGGCTCGGTGAGGATGACGAGCCCCTGACGGACCCGCGCCCAGAAGCGGCGCACCCGGTGGGCGAGCAGGTAGATGCCGATCGCGATCGCCAGCACCGTCACCCCGAGGGTGATGAAGAAGAGGTTCGGGTGGTCGGCCCAGAAGGAGATCTCGAAGGCCGGCAGGTCGGGGATCTGCGGCAGCGGCGGCAGCAGTCCCTGGCTGATCGCGTAGAGCAGGACGAGCACCCCGACCGTGGTGTCGAAGACGGTCTGGACGAGGAACGAGGAGGTGACCGCCGGGTAGGAGGAGTCGGGGATCTGCCGTTTGACCAGGAAGACCTTGGTGACGTCGCCGGCGTGGGCCGGCACCACCGCGTTGATCCCGGCACCCGCGAGGTAGGCGGCGGCGAGTGGCAGGAAGGCGATTTTCTTGTCCGGGTAGGCGGCGCGGAGGACGTTGCGCCAGGCCCAGGTGCGGGCCAGCTGCATGGCCAGCAGGCAGAGCAGGGCGATCCCGAAGGTGGTCCAGTGGACTTCGGAGAGATGGCGGAAGAATTCGGCCGCCCGGTTGAAGAACGCTTCGAAGT
>JBQCHW010000122.1:0-3134 GCA_051954315.1 Solirubrobacterales bacterium | reverse complement strand
GGGACGATGCTGGACGCCTGCCTGTTCATGGAGGAGACCTCGCGCGGGCTGGCCCCGATCGGCGGCTACGCGACGACGCTGATCGTCGCCGGCGCCACCCAGCGCTTCGGCACCGAGGAGCAGAAGGAAGAGATCCTCGGCGGCATCGCCTCCGGCTCGGTGGAGGCGATCGCGATGACCGAGCCCGAGGCCGGCTCCGACGTCGGCGCCCTCTCCTGCAAGGCGGAGCGCGCGGACGGCGGCTTCCTCCTCAACGGCCAGAAGGTCTTCTGCTCCAACGCCCACATCTCCGACCACGTGCTCGTCGTCTGCCGCACCACCCGCAGCGCCGATAAGCACGCCGGGATGTCGATGATCTGGGTGCCGAAGGACGCCGACGGGATGGAGGTGATCCCGATCGAGACGATGGGCGGCCGCGAGACCAACCACCTCTACTTCACCGACTGCCTGGCCCGCGAGGAGGATGTCCTCGGCGAGGTCGACCAGGCTTGGACCCAGCTGATGGCCGGCCTCAACGTCGAGCGGCTGATTCTCGCGGCGACGATGCTCGGGATCGCCCAGCGGGCGATGGACGACCTCCTCCTCTACGTCAAGGAGCGGCGCCAGTTCGACCGTCCGATCGGCTCCTTCCAGGCGCTCCAGCACCGGATCGCCGACCTCGCCACCGACCTCCAGGCCGCGCGCCTGATGACCCACTGGGTCGCCAGCCTCGTCGACGAGGCCCCCGACCGGATGCTGCCGAAAGAGGCCTCGATGGTGAAGCTCTTCGTCACCGAGGTGACCAAGCGGGTCACCCTCGAGGGCATGCAGATGATGGGCGGCTACGGCTACTCCTCCGAGTACGACATGGAGCGCCTCGTCCGCACCTCGCTGGTCTCGACCATCTACGGCGGTACTTCCGAGATCCAGCGCACGATCATCGCCAAAACGCTCGGCCTCTAAGCCGTCGCTGCGTACTCGACCAGCGCCGGCTTGCCGATGTGGAAGCCCTGGGCGTAGTCGATCCCGAAAGCCCGCACCATCGCCAGCGTCTCGGAGTCCTCGATCCCCTCGGCGACGGTCTCCTGGCCGAACGCTTTGGCGAACTGGACCAGGGCGTTGACGAGTCGCTGATCGGTGGGGGAGCGGGGGAGCTCGCGGATGAACTCGATGTCGATCTTCAGGTGCTGGACCGGCAGTTCCTTCAGGTAGCTGAACGAGCTGAAGCCGGTGCCGAAGTCGTCGAGCCCGAGGCCGCACCCCATCCCGGTCACCGCCTGGGCGAACGCGCGGGCGTGATCCATGTTGGAGATCGCCGCGGTCTCGGTGATCTCGAAGTCGAGCCAGGCCGGGTTGAGCCCGTCGGCGATCGCCGCCCGCACGTCCTCGATCAGCCGCGGGTCGGACATCGAGGCGCCGCTGACGTTGACCGCGATCGGCTGCGACCGTCCCGCCAGCTCGATCGCTTTCGCCAGCACCATGCGGTCGATCTCGGTGATCAGCCCGAGCCGCTCGGCGGTCGGCAGGAAGGAGGAGGGTGGGATGACGTCGTCGTTCTCGTCGAGCATCCGCACCAGCAGCTCTTCCCGCGCCACGCACTCCTTGCGCAGGTTGAAAATCGGCTGCGCGAAGACGACGATCCGCTGCTGGTCGAGCGCCTCGCGGATGCGGTCGGCCCAGGTCAGTTTCAGGTTCGGCCCGCCGCCCGCTTCGACCGCCCGCCCGCCGCCGGCTTCCTTCGCTTCGCAGAGGGCGATGTCGGCGGCGATCATCAGCCCTTCGGCGGTGACTTCCTCGCCGGTGCCGCCGAAGGCGGCGATCCCGACGCTGGCCCCGACCGCCGGCTTGCCCCGCTCCCGCACCAGCGCGATCAGCCGCTCCGCGGTCGCCATCGCCTGGGCCGGCGTCGCCCGCGGCAGCAGCAGGCCGAATTCGTCGGCGCAGATCCGCGCCGGCAGGTCTTCGGCCCGCGATTCCTCACGCAGCGCCGTCGCCACCGCCTCGAGCAGCCGGTCGCCCGCCTCGTGGCCGAGCGAGTCGTTGACGATGTGGAAGGAGTCGATGTCGAGCAGCAGCAGCGCCCCGGTCTGCTCGGCGTGCAGCGGGTCGCGGATCCGTTCTTCCACCGCTTCAACGAAGCTGTCTCGGTCGTAGAGACCGTCGCCGCTGTCGATCGCCGCCCGCATCTGGCCTCCGAAGTGCCCGCAAACTTTGGCTGGAAAACGACTTTACAAAAAATTAGGTAATACGTGGAGAAGCTGATCGCGTGGGCGTCGGCTGCCAGTCACCGGGCGTCAAGTGGCGCTATCCTTGGCCTCTGCCTCGCGCTTCGGCCCGGGGTTTGTTTTTTGTAACGGCTACCTCAGGCACGGAACGAGGGAGAAGATGGCTCGCGGAGATGTCCGCATTGCGGTGACGATGGCTTGCGAAGAGTGCAAGCGTCGCAACTATCAGACCAACAAGTCACGGCGGAACACGCCGGACCGCATCGAGATGCGGAAGTTCTGCCGCTGGTGCGGCCGTCACACCCCGCATAAAGAGACCAGGTAGTTCGCGATGGCGAAAACCCGTGCACAGCGCAAGGCCGAGCGCCGGGCTCGGGAAGCCGAACAGCAGAAACGCTCGCCCGGCCACGAGAGCCCGGTAGAGGCGCAGCGCGAGACCCAGATCGGTCTCTCCGGCGACGTCGCCGAGGTCGAGGCGGTGGAGATGGGGATCGCCGCCGGCGCCCCCGAGTCCCAGCTCGAGACGCCTGACGCGCCCAAGCCCCGAACTTCCCGCCGCGCCGAGGCGAAGGCCGCCAAGGAAGCGGAAAAGCGCAAACGCGACGAGCAGAAGCGGCGCGAGCGCCAGCAGCTGGACAAGAAGCAGAAGCAGGCGAAGGCCGAACGTCAGCGCAGCGGCTTCATCGGTTTCCTAATCTCCTGCTGGCAGGAGCTGAAGAAGGTCCAGTGGCCGGATCGTGAGACCCTGGTTCAGGCCACGGCCGTCACCGTCCTCTTCGTGGTCGTCGCGGCTGCCTACCTGGGCGCCCTCGACGCGGCCTTCAACTGGCTGATCAAGCAGATCCTCTAGCGGGATCCCGAACAAAGGCTTCATAACGCGATGTATCGCTGGTACGTGATCAACACTTACTCCGGGCACGAGAACAAGGT
>JBQCHW010000121.1:0-2596 GCA_051954315.1 Solirubrobacterales bacterium | reverse complement strand
GAGGGGACGTACCGCTTCCTGACGACGGGCGACCCAGACGCCTTCCGGGAGATGGGCGCCGAGGTGACGCTCTGCGGCCCGCCCACGCTGATCCCCCGCGGGGTGGAGGAGCTGGGCTGCACGGTCGCCTACGACCTCGACCGGCTCGAGGAGGCTGACGTCGTCTACGCGCTGCGCATGCAACGCGAGCGGATGAAGGACACCTTCGTCCCCTCGATCCGCGAGTACGCCGCCCGCTACCAGATCGACTCCCGCCGCCTCGGCCCCCGCCAGCTCCTCATGCACCCCGGGCCGGTCAACCGGGGCGTCGAGCTCTCCGGGGACGTGATCGACTCGCCGCAGTCGCTGATCGCCGAGCAGGTCGCCGCCGGCCTGGTGGTGCGGTTGGCGATCCTCTACGCGCTGCTCGCCGGCGGCGACGCCTCCGCGCCGAGCGGCGAAGACGAAGGCAGCCGGCCGACCCCGATCGGGACCCCCGCATGAGCGCCCAGGGCGAACTGCCGACGACCAGCCTGCGCGACCAGCTCGACATGCGCGCGGGCGAGGACGCGCACCTGGTGCTGCGGCGGGCGACGGTCCTCGACCCGGTTGCCGGCATCGACGTGGTCCACGACGTCGTCGTCCGCGAGGGCCGCATCGCCGCCCTCGCATCGCCCGGCGAGGCCGACACCGAGGGCGCCGAGGTGGTCGAGGCCGAGGGTCTGCACGCCTTCCCGGCCTTCTTCGACCCCCACGTCCACCTCCGCACCCCCGGCCACGAGCACAAGGAGGACGTCGAGACCGGCACCCGCGCCGCCGCCGCCGGCGGCTACTGCGGGATCATCGCGATGGCCAACACCGAGCCGCCCGTCTCCACCGCCGCCGACATCACCGCCCTGCGCGAACAGGCCCGCGCCGGCGCCTCGGTCCCGGTCGGCTTCGTCGCCACGGTCACCAAGGGGATGGCGGGCGAGGAGCTGACCGAGATGGTCGAACTGCGCGAAGCGGGCGCGGTCGGCTTCTCCGACGACGGGCTGCCGCTCACCGACGCCGGCGTCATGCGCCGCGCCCTCCAGTACCAGCACCTCTGCGGCGGCAACATCGCCCTGCACGAGGAGGACCCGCGGCTCTCGATCGGGGGCGCGATGCACGAGGGGCCGGTCTCGGCCGTGCTCGGCATCGGCGGCATCCCCTCGGTCTCCGAGACGACGATGGTCGCCCGCGACTGCGCCCTCGCCGCCCACGAGCGCGCCCGCATCCACGTCCAGCACCTCTCCGCCGCCGAGTCGGTGGAGATCGTCCGCGCCGCCAAGGCCGCCGGGGTGCAGGTCAGCGCCGAGGCCAGCCCCCATCACCTCTGCCTCACCGACGAGGAGGTCCGAACCCTTGACCCGCACCGCTTCAAGATGAACCCGCCGATCCGCGAAGAGCGCGACCGCCAGGCGCTGATCGAGGGCTTGCGCGACGGCTCGGTCGAGTGCATTGCCACCGACCACGCCCCACACCAGCCGGAGGAAAAGGACGTGCCCTTCGAGCAGGCGGCCTTCGGCGTCACCGGCCTCGAGACCGCCTTCGCCGCGCTTCACACCGAGCTGGTGCTGCCCGGCGTCATCGACCTCGGCCTCCTGGTCGAGCGGATGGCCGGCGGTGCCGAGCCCTTCGACCTGCCGCGCCCGACCCTGGCACCCGGGGCAGAGGCCAACGTCGTCCTCTGCGACCTCGGCGCCGAGTGGACGGTCGGCGAGGACGGCTACGAGAGCCGCTCCGCCAACTCCTGGTGCGCCGGCCGCACCCTCACCGGCCGCGTCCTGATGACCGTCGCCGCCGGTCAGGTCGCCTACCGGCTGCGCACCTTCAGTCTCGGGGTCGCGGCATGAGCGAGGCCTACCTGCTGCTCGAGGACGGGACCCGGCTCGACGGGCTCGCCTGTGGCCACGACGGCGCCGTCACCGGCGAGGTCGTCTTCAACACCGCGATGACCGGCTACCAGGAGGCGGTCACCGATCCCTCCTACGCGGGCCAGATCATCGTCTTCACCTATCCACTGATCGGCAACTACGGGGTCTCGCAGGCGGCGATGGAGTCCGATCGCGTCCACGCCCGTGGCGTCGTCATGCGCGACGCCAAGAACCGCGAAGACGTCGCCACCGCCGAGGGCGGCTGGCTCGAGTGGCTGAGCGACTGCGGCATCCCCGCGGTCAGCGGCGTCGACACCCGCGCCCTGGTCCGCCACCTGCGCGACAAGGGGGCGATGCGCGGCGGCATCTTCCCGGCGGCGACGCCCGAAGCCGAGGCCCGGGAGCGGATCGACGCCGAGCCGGCGATGGACGGCGCCGACTTCGCCCGCACCGTCACCCCGCCGGAAGCGGTCCGCTTCGAGGGCGACGGCCCGCACGTCGTAGGTATCGACACCGGCGTCAAGCTCTCGATCGTCCGCCAGCTGCGCGAGCACGGTGCTCAGCTGACGCTGCTGCCCTGCACCAGCAGCCCCGAGGAAGTCCTCGCCGAGGATCCCGACGTCGTCTTCCTCGCCAACGGCCCCGGCGACCCCGCCGCCCTCGACTACGTCGTCGAGACCGTGCGCGGCCTGATCGGCCGCAAGCCGGTCTTCGGCATC
>JBQCHW010000120.1:0-2959 GCA_051954315.1 Solirubrobacterales bacterium | reverse complement strand
AGGTCAGCGCCGAGGCGAAGGGGCCGCCGGAAGAGCACGCGAGCGGCCAGGATCACGAAAAGCAGCATCCGGAAGCCGCCGCCGGTGGTCAGGAAGCCGCCGCCACCCACAAGCCGCCGCAGGAAGCCATCCCGAAGCAGTCTCAGGAAAGCGGCGCCGGTCACGCGGGTGGGCACCCGGTGACGCCGGCCCCTACCGCCCACCCCGAAGCCAAGGCACCGCCTCCGACCCCCGCGCCGCCGGAGGAAGCGTCGGCAAACCCTCCGAAAGCGGCGCCGGAAACCCCGGCGCCGGATCATCCGACTCCACCGCCTCAGGCGACTGAAAAGGGCCCGGCCGAACCGGGTGCCTCAGCGGGCGCCGGCGCCGGGCCCGGAAAAGCTCCCTGAGCTGGCGGCCCCGTTGCCGTTCGCGGGGCCGTCGAGGCCGGCGAGGAACGGGGTCAGGTAGCGGCCGATCAGCTTGCTCGGGTTGTCGATCGGCCAGGGCGGCCGGTCGCTGGCGACCGAGGTTTCGCCGTGGCCGCCGCCGAGCCAGCCGAACAGGTAGCGCGGTTTGCCGCCGGTCCAGAGGATGCCGCGGAGGACCGGGTCGAGCGGGTTGGCCTCGACCTCGCAGCCGAGCTCGAGGGCGATCGATTCGGCGGCGACGTCGGCATGCTGGGTGGCGATCCCGCCCTGCTTGACGGGGAAGTTGGTGACGTCGCCGATCGCGTAGACGTGAGGCGTGCCGGGGACCCGCATGTGGTCGTCGACGGGGATGAAGTCGGTGGCGTCGTAGGGCAGCCCCTCGATCCGCCGGCCCTCGAGCCGGGGCAGGCTGATCACCGCGTCGGCTTCGATCTCCTCGCCGGGGACGATCGCCAGCTGTCCGTTCTCGTACTTGACCGGGTGCGCGCCGGTCAGCACCTCGATCCCGCTGTCGGCGAGCAGCTGGGCGACCTGCTCGGAGGCGCGGCGGCCGAAGATCTGCAGCGGGCCGTCTTCGGGGGTGACGATCGTCAGCTGCGTGTCGACGATCCCGGAGCGCTTCAGCTCGGTCGCCGCCAGTAGGGCGAGCTCGTAGGCGGGGAGGGCCCAGCCGTGGCCGCCGGGCATCGTGAAGACGAGGCGGCGCAGCCGCCCTTCGCGCAGCCGGTTGACGACTTCCTGCACCTCGCCCTCGTCGGCGACCCCCCAGAAGGTGACGGCGCCAGGGACCGACCAGAGCAGGCGCGCCCCGCAGGCGACGATCAGGAAGTCGTAGGGGATCTCCTCGCCGTCGTGGGTGTGGGCGCAGCGCAGGGCGGTGTCGACCCAGCCGACGTTGGCGAGCCGGAACCCGGCCCCGCAGCTGTCGGCGAGCCGCTCGAGGTCATAGCGGAGGACTCGCGAGGCGCCGTAGGGCTCGCCGACCGCAAAGGGGCGGTAGACGAAGTCGCCGCGGCCCGCGCAGATCTCGACCTCGACCTTCTCGCCCGCCAGGTCCCGCAGCGCCAGCGCTGCCTCCAGCGCGCCGACGCCACCACCGACGATCAGCACCTTGGCCGCTCTGCGTCTCTCCATGCCGCACAGTCTTCAAGGGGCGCGCGCTCAGCCCATCCGGGGAAACCCACCTGTTCGAATGTGGTTTGCCCTGCCCCTGGGGCGGAGAGCGCGCCTAAGGTCTCTCGATGTCCCCGGGCCAGCTCGCGATCGCGCTGGCGGTGGTCTTCGCCGTCAACCTGCTGCCGGCCTTCGGGCCGCCGACCTGGGCCGTGCTCGTCTTCTTCAGCCTCGACTTCGACCTGCCGGCGGCGCCGCTGGTCCTCGGCGGCGCGCTGGCGGCGGCGAGCGGCCGGTTCGGCCGCGCCCACGGCGCCCGGCGGCTGCGGCCGCGGCTGGCGAAGGCGCGGCTCGAGCGGCTCGACCGCGCCCAGGCGGCCCTCGCCGCCGACCGCCGCCGCGCCGCCGCCGGCCTCGGCCTCTTCGCCCTCTCGCCGGTCCCCTCTGGCCAGCTCTTCGTCGCCGCCGGGCTAATGACGGTGCCGCTGCTGCCGCTGACCGCCGCCTTCTTCTGCGGCCGTCTCGTCTCCTACTCGATCTACGTCGGCGCCGCCCAGATCGCCGAGAAGAGCCTCGGCGACATCGTCCTCGACGCCCTCACCTCGCCGATCGGGATGGCGCTGCAGGTGGCGATGCTGATCGGGCTGGCGGCCCTGCTCGGCGGCTTGAGCCCGGGGGAGGGCCCCACGCAAAGGCTGTGGGGTTCTGCGGATGGGGAGGCTCGGCGCGGCTCCTAGATTGGCCGCATGAGACTTCTGGTCGGTTACGACGGCAGCGACGGCGGGCGCGACGCGCTCGAGTTGGCAAGGGTGCTGGGGGAAGCGACGGGGGCGAGCGTCCTGCTCGTCACGGTGCTCCCGTATGGGCCGTTGCCGATCCCCTACGAGATCCTCGAGGAGGAGGAAGCCGAGCGGGCGCAGCCTCTGTTCGAGGAGGCGAAGCGACGCCTCGGCGGGCTCGAGGTCGAGACCCGCGCCTTCGGCGGCGGCTCGGCGGCGGGGGTGATCAACGACCTCGCCGAGAAGGAGGAGGTCGACACGATCGTCGTCGGCTCGCCCCACCGCGGCCCGGTCGGGCGGACCTTGATCGGCAGCGTCGCCGACGGCCTCCTGCACGGGGCGCCCTGCGAGGTGATCGTCGCGCCGCGGGGCTACGCGGAGGAGGAGCACGGCCCCTTCCGCACGATCGCCGTCGCCTACGACGGCACCCCTGAGGCGAAAGCGGCGCTGGCGCGGGCGGAAGCGATCGCCCTCGACTGCCGGGCGACGATCGTCATCTTCACGGTCACGGCGCCGCCGACCGTCGTCCCCGGAGCGGCGGGCTATACGCCGGCGATCCCACCCGAGGCCGGCGCGATCGTCACCCGCACGGTGCGCGAGGTCGACGAGCGGCTGGCGGCGACCGGCCGGGCGCTGTCGGGCGTCCCGGCCTCGGCG
>JBQCHW010000119.1:0-18595 GCA_051954315.1 Solirubrobacterales bacterium | reverse complement strand
TCGGCCTCGGCGGTGCGGAAGAAGTAGCGCTCGAACAGCAACTCGAAGACGCGGCGGTCGTCCTGGGACTTGGCGATCGTCGCCGCCAGCGCCTCGCGGAAGTCGGCGCGCGAGGTCCAGTCGACCTCCGAGAGCGCCGCGAAGGCGTCGAGCATCTCCGAGGTCCCGACCGCGACCCCCTCGCCGCGCAGCTCCTCGCAGAAGCCGAGCAGCTTCGCCGCCATCCCCGGCGGCCCGGCCTCAGCCCTCGGTCCGTAGGGGGTCGGCAAGTTTCACCCCGACGCGCTCGGCCACCAGGTCGATGTCGGTGCGGTGCTTGACGATGATCGACATCGACTGGGTGAAGGTCTCCTGGTCGATGTCCTCGGCGCCCATCAGCAAGAGCGTCCGCGCCCAATCGATCGACTCGGCGATCGAGGGCGGCTTCTTCAGGTCCAGCGAGCGGACCATCCGCACCACCTCGACCAGCCGCCGCGCCAGCGTCTCCGGCAGCTCGGGGGAGTGGAGGCGGACGATCTCCATCTCCCGCTCCAGCTCGGGGTAGTCGAGCCAGAGGTAGAGGCAGCGCCGCTTCAGCGCCTCGGTCAGCTCGCGCGAGTCGTTCGAGGTGAGGACGACGATCGGCATCGTCGTCGCCGAGATCTGCCCCAGCTCGGGGATCGTGATCTGGAAGTCGGAGAGGAGCTCGAGCAGCATCGCCTCGAACTCCTGGTCGGTCTTGTCGATCTCGTCGATCAGCAGCACCACCGGCTCGGGGCTGGCGATCGCCTGCATCAGCGGCCGGGCGAGCAGGAAGTCCTCGCTGAAGATGTCGTCCTGGACGTCGTCCCATCCGGCCTCGCCCCCGGCCTGGATCCGCAGCAGCTGCTTGCGGTAGTTCCACTCGTACATCGCCTTCGCCTCGTCGAGGCCCTCGTAGCACTGCAAACGCACCAGCTCGCGCCCGGTGGCGCGGGAGAGCGCCTTCGCCAGCTCGGTCTTGCCAACCCCCGCCGGCCCCTCGACCAGCACCGGCTTCCCCAGCTTCTGGGCGAGGAAGGAGACCAGCGCGGCGGGCTCGTCGGCCAGGTAGCCGACCGCGGCGAGCGCCTCTTTCACCTCTGCGACGGAGCCTTGGGGCACGGGCCGATGATAATCAGGCCTCTGAGCGAGGCCTCTCCACCCCGGGGGTAATACTCTACGACGCTTGAAAGGTAAGCGAACTTATCTCTCGGTGTTGCTGCTTTCCGCTCTGCTGGTGGCAACGGCGGCCTGCGCGGGAGGCTGTGGCGGCGGCGGCGATAAAGGCACGGCTTCGCCAGCCGCCGATCGGGGTCATCAGCGGCTGGGGGAAATCGATCTCCGCGGGGTCAGGAGCGGCGATTACGACGCAACGTTTTTCGTTGACAACGAGACGAAGAGGGTGGCCGTGCAGTGGGGGGCGGAAGGGCCCTTCAGGCGCTCAGGCGACAAGCTGGAGACGGAAACGCGCTGGGAAGACGCCGGTTTGGACGGCTTGACGCTCGGGACGTTGTTGGTTCTCGATGACGAAGCAATTCTCGGATCAGGCGGCAAGTCTTACCGCGTGCCCGCGCCGACCCCTGGAGCAACCGCCGGCTGTCAGGCCGCCCTGGAAGAGGTCGACTTCGCCACGCTGGTGCAGAACCTCCGGGTCAAGCCGGAACCCACTCTCGAAATCACCAAGATCGAAGGCACCCTTCGCCTTGACGCGTTACTCGAGGCCTTGGATCGCTTGACGGCTCCTTCGGCGTGCGGCTCGCTCCTCAGGCAGGCTGGACTATCGGCGCCAACTCTCGAAGCGCTCGAAACCCAGGTCAAGAGCACATTCAAAAAATCCGAAGCGACCTTCACCCTGAACGAGGACCACGTCCTCACCGGCCTTTCGCTGGGTATCTGGATTGAAACGGCACCGCCAAAGCCGGAGGAAATCGACGGCATTCTCACTTTCAGCCTGAGTGGCATAAACGAAGTCGGCAAGCTGAAAGCGGCGCCGGCCGACGCCGAAGTCGAAGAAGCGAGCAAGGCCCAGCGGAGCAAAGTGGAAGGCTGGATCGGCCTGGCGAATGCTGTCGTCGGGGCGCTTGCGGGGCCCGCTGCTTCCTGAGCCAGATCCGCATTCGGCGGAGGCCGACGATAATCACGCGGTCGTGCCCGACTTCGCCCTGCCCCTCGCCGCGCTGTTGCCTCACAGCCCGGGCCCCTACATCGCCCTGATGCTGATCGGCTTCGCCGTCGGCATCCTCGGCCACCTATCCGGCGCCCGCTGGCTGGTCGGGGCGGGGGTGCTCCTGATCGCCCTGGGGGCGCTGCTGCTTCCGTTCGTCGCCAACGTGACGACGGAGAACAAGCCGGCCCCGATCGAAGAATCCCAGGGTGACAGCGGTGGTTAGTACTCTCGCGCACCCCGGAAGTAAGGATTAGAATACTCGCGCTTTTATTGTCTAATAAGGGAGAGTCGGGTGCGGGGCAGATGGCCGGGGGCGCTGGTGTTGGTAATGGCGTTGGTGATCGTGGGTGCGATCGCCGGCTGCGGGAGCGGCGGCGGGGACACGGTGGAAGAACTGCCGGCATCGCCCGCGGGCAAGGCTGAAGCCGCCAACTTCGACGGCGTCCACAGTGGCGAAGTCGAACTCGCCCTCGAGATCGACCGCTACAAGAAGAAGCCGGAAGAAATCAACATGCGGATCCTCGGCAACTTCATCAAGTCCGAGGACGGAGGCCTGCCGCAGATGGACCTGGCGATCGAATCGAACGGGAACCTGGCCGGGAAGAACGTCGAATTCCTCAGCGGCCCGCTACTGCGAGACGACAAGTGGATCGTCAACTTCGACAGCAAGGTCTACGAACCCGACCACGCGACCTACGAAGAACTGAAGTCGAAGTTCGAAGCCGCTCAGGAAGAAGTAGGCGACGCCGGCAACGCGATGGCCTGCGTCGAAGCGGGGGAAGGGCTGAGCATCACCGACGTCGTCCACCACGTCTCCTTCGAAGGCAAGGGCGAAACCCTCGACGGCAAGAAGGTCGAGACCGTGGGCGCCGATCTCGACGTCTCCGCGGCGATCGACGAGCTGATCAAACTCGGTGAAGAATCGCCGGGCTGTCAGGCGCAGCTCGAAGCGGTGGGCCTGCCGCCGAAGGCGGAGCTGGAAGAACTCGAGCAGGAACTGAAAGGAAACCTGACGGCGGCCCGTTTGACCCTCAGCCTCGACAAGCACGGCGTCGTTCGCTACTTCAAGATCCTCACCAATATCGAACTGCCGCACAACGAAGAACTCGAAGTCGAACTGGTGATGCGCCTCAACCGGGTCAACGAAGTCACCGAACTGCCCAACACGCACGGCTACACGCCCTACGCAGCGCTCCTCAAGCAGTTCGGGCTCGACAACGAAGCCGTCAAGCAGGCCGATGCCGGGGAAATCTACGCCGGCGTGCTCGAAGTGCTCGCCAATCGCCTCTTCGGGCGGGAAGGGGCCTGAGCACCGGGCGCGCCCGGGGTCTCCCTCCCTACAATCCGGCTCCGTCCTGTTCTCCGATCACGAGGAGTCCCATCTCTTGAGCCGTATTCGAATTCTCGCGCTGTTCGCGACCCTGGCCGCTCTGGCCGGCATCCTCGCCGCCTGCGGCGGTGGCGGTGACGACAACAGCGGCGAAGACCCGCAGAAGGTCGTCGAAGAAGCCAGCCTCGAAGGGGTGAAGAGCGGCGAATTCGACATGTCCCTGCAGCTCAACGCCGAAGGCGACGAAGGCGGCGAATTCGATGCCAGCCTCTCCGGCCCGTTCGAAATGGGCGCCAAAGGAGAACTGCCGCAGGCCGAAGTGACGGTCGAAGCCGAAGGGGAAGCCGAAGACGAAAGCATCGACTTCGACGGCGGCCTCACCCTCCTCACCGATCGCGCCTTCATCGAATACGAAGGCACTCCCTACGAAGTCGACCCGACCACCTTCGGCTTCCTCAAGTCGGCCTTCGAACAGGCCCAACAGCAGGAAGGCTCCGAAGCGGATGTGACCGCCTGCCAGAAGGCGGCGGAAGGGATCAAGTTCGGCCAGTTCGCCGACAACCTCCAAAACGAAGGCTCCGAAGACATCGACGGCACCTCGACCACCAAGGTCAGCGGCGACCTCAACGTCTCCGGCGCGATCGACGCGGTGATCCAGCTGACCGAAGACCCGGCCTGCAGCTCCCAGCTCGAAGCCGCCGGGCCGCTGCCGATCGGCGAACTGGAAGAAGCCAAGGGCGAACTGTCCAAGGCGATCAAGAAGTCGCATGTCGAAATCGCCGTCGGCGACGACAACATCGTCCGCAAGTTCGCGATGGAACTGACGGTGGAACCGCCGGAAGCGAAGGGCGAAAAGGTCGAACTGGAAATGGAACTCACCCTCAGCGGCGTCAACGAGGAACAGAGCTTCGAGAAACCGTCGAACGCGAAGCCCTTGGAAGATCTCTTCAAACAGATCGGCATCAACCCGCTCGAACTGCTGGAAGGCGGCGGCAGCGAAGGCCTCGGCGGCTTGCTCGAAGGCCTGATGGGCGGGTCGGTCCCCGGCGGGGAAACCTCGTCGGGCGGCGGCTCGGAACTCGGCAGCACGGCCGACCAGAAGGCATACGTGCAGTGCCTGGGGAAGGCGCAGACGACCGCGGACGTGCAGAAGTGCGCGCAGCTGATCAAGTAGCCGAGTAGACCGCGCCGCCGATGAACCAGGCAGGGCCCCGCCTTGACGCGTCCTTCTTCAGGACGCCGATGGGCTGGCCCTACCTGCTGACGCCGCTGATCCCGGTCGCCGTCATCCTCGAGCTGATCGGGGCTCCGGCGACGGTGGTCTTCGCTGCCTCGGCGCTCGGGATCATCCCGACGGCGGCGTTGATGGGACGGGCGACGGAGGAGCTGGCGGCCCGCTCCGGGCCCGGGATCGGCGGCCTGCTCAACGTCACCTTCGGCAACGCGCCGGAGCTGATCATCGCCCTCTTCGCGCTCGGGCAGGGCCTGCAGGAGGTGGTCAAGGCCTCGATCGTCGGCTCGATCATCGGCAACATGCTGCTGGTCCTGGGGGCGGCGATGCTCGCCGGCGGGATCGGCCGCCAGAAACAGCACTTCAGCCGCACCAGCGCCAGCATCCAGACGACGATGCTGATGCTGGCCTGCGGGGCGCTGATCATGCCGGCGATCTTCGAGCTGGTCGAGGGCAAGGGGCTGCCGGCGCCGGGCGCGGAGGCGCTCCACTACGGCGGCACCGTCGAGCACCTCTCGCTGGCAGTGGCGCTCGTCCTCATCGTCACCTACGTGATCGGCCTCTTCTTCTCTTTGAAGACGCACCGCGACCTCTTCAACCCCGAGTACGAGGAGGAAGACACCTGGGGCTGGTCGACCCGCAAGTCGGTGATCGCGCTGGCGATCGCGGGGGTGCTGGTCGGGGTGATGTCGGAGGTGCTGGTCGGCTCGATCACCGAGGCCTCGGAGTCGATCGGCCTCTCGGAGTTCTTCATCGGCGTGATCGTCGTCGCGATCGTCGGCAACGCGGCCGAGCACTGGGTCGCGGTCCTGGTGGCGATGAAGGACAAGATGGACCTCGCGGTCAACATCGCCGTCGGCTCCAGCGCCCAGGTCGCCCTCTTCGTCGCCCCGGTCCTGGTCATCGCCTCCTTCTTCATCGGCCCCTATCCGCTGGCCCTGGTCTTCAACGGCTTCGAGCTCGGGGCGATCCTGCTCGCGGTCCTGGTCGGCAACCACGTCACCGCCGACGGCGAGTCGACCTGGTTCGAGGGCGTGCAGCTCCTGGCGGTCTACTTCGTCTTTGGATTGGCTTTCTATTTTGCTTGAGCGATCCTCCGGGTAGCCTGCCCGGATGGATGCGGTCCTCTTGCTCCTGGCGTTTGCCGTCGTCCTCGCCGGGGCCCTGCTGTTCACCAACTCGGTCGAGTGGATCGGGCACAAGCTCGAGGTCGGGGTGGGGGCTGTCGGCAGCATCCTCGCCGCGGTCGGCACGGCGATGCCGGAGACGCTGATCGCGATCGTCGCCCTGGTCGGGGCCGCCGAGGGCTCCGAAGACGTTGCGGTCGGGGCGATCGTCGGAGCGCCGTTCCTGCTCGCCACCCTGGCGATGGGCCTGGTCGGCCTCTTCGCCTACATGTACCGGGACAAACGCGACCAGGGACTGCAGCTGAACGTCCACCGCGAGACGCTGGAGCGCGACCTCCTCTTCTTCCTCGTCCTCTTCGCGATCGCCGGAGGGCTGGCCTGGGGGCCGCCGGCTCCCGTGCGGATCGCCGTCGGCGTCGCCTTCCTCCTCGCCTACGTCGGCTACATCGCCCTGACCCTGCGGGGCGGGGGAGAGGTGCAGAGCGAAGACTCGCTCAACCCGCTGATCTTCGAGCGCCGCAGCGAGCGTCGCGAAGACCCCTCGATGCTTCTCTGCGTCGTCCAGCTCCTGGTCGGCCTTGGGGCGATGGTCGGTGGCGCCCACCTCTTCGTCGAGGGGCTGCTGAACCTGGCCGAGAGCATCGGCGCCGAGCCCCTGGTCCTGGCGCTGATCCTGGCGCCGCTGGCGACCGAGCTGCCCGAGAAGGTCAACAGCTTCTTCTGGGTGCGGGAAGGAAAGGACGCGCTGGCGCTCGGCAACATCACCGGCGCGATGGTCTTCCAGTCGATGATCCCGGTCGGGATCGGCCTGATCTTCACCGACTGGGAGCTCAACTGGCACGCCGTCCTCTCGATCGGCCTCGGCCTCGCCGGCGGCCTCCTCGCTTACGAGAGCCTGCACCTGGCAAGGCGCTTCAAACTGCCCGCCGTGATCGGCTGGTTCCTTCTCTATACGGCCTTCATCGTGGCCGTCGTGGTCTCCGCCTGATCAGGCGGCAGCGAGTTCGTCCAGCGCCTTCAGCACGAGGTCATCGTGCTTTTTCGGCTGGACCTTCGGGAAGACCCTGACGATCTTCCCCTTTTGATCGATGATGAACGTGGCGCGGGCGACGCCCATGTACTTCTTGCCGTACATCGACTTCTCGACCCAGGTGCCGTACTTCTCGGCGACCGCGTGGTCGGCGTCGGCGAGCAGGGTGAAATCGAGGTCGAACTTGCCGGCGAACTTGTCGATCGCCCCAACCTCGTCCGGCGAGATCCCGATGACGCGCGCTCCGGCCTCGGCGTAATCGGCGCGACGGTCGCGGACGCCGCAGGCCTGGGTCGTGCAGCCGGGAGTGTCCGCCCGCGGGTAGAAGTAGAGGACGACGGTCTCGCCCTTGAGATCGGAGAGCTTCACCTTCTCGCCGTGCTGGTCGGGCAGGGTGAAGGCAGGAGCCTTGTCGCCGGCTTCGAGCACGGCTACTCCTCGTCTTCGAGGGGAACGCCTTCGGGGCGCTCTTCCTCTTCTTCGAAGTCGTCGTCGCTCTCTTCCAGCGCTTCCGGGGCGAGCGCCTCGCCGCCCTGGCTGCGGGCCTCGAAGCTCTCGAGCGCCCGATCGCGGCCGTCTTCGTCGACCGGGACCTCGTCGGAGACGCGCACCCACCCGGTGCCCTCGTAGTCCTCGAAGACCTCCTGGTCGATCGCGGCGGAGTCGTCGACGATGACCACGACCTCGCTCTGGGGGTTGAAGTAGGTGCCCGGCTGGTTGAGCATCTCCTCGACCTCGTAGGCGTTCTCTGCGGAGGCGGCCATCAACCCGATCCTATGAGATCGGCCAGCTGCCGTTCGGTCTCCGCCTCGACGTCGAGCGGCTCCAGCCCTTCGCGCATCCGCCGTTCGTTGCGGGCGACGACGAGCTGCCGCACCTCCGCCCGCAGCTCGGCGTCCATCGCCTCCTCGCCGCGGGGCTGCTCGGCGGCGGCGAGCAGGCGTGCCGCCTCCGCCTCGACGTCGAGCGGCGCCTCGCCGCGCTGGCGCCGGCGCTCGGATTTCGCCTCCAGCATCTGCCGCACCTCGGCCGCCTGGATCGCCGGGTCGATGCTCTCGCCGCCCGGTCGGCGCTGGGGTCGCTCGTTGAGGATCGCGAAGGCGCCACCGCCCATCGTCTCCCAGCCGCCGCTGACCCGTTTCAGCAGCCAGCCGATCAGCGGCGCCACCACGCCCGTGATCAGGAGCAGCGCCATTCCTTTCTGCAGCGCCGAAAGAGCCAGCGGGAGTGCCATCGCTCAAGGGTAAAGAGCCATTTCCGGCATGGGGTCCGCTAACCTTGGGGACCGGTTGACTGACGAGTCAATCAGTGGAACGCCAGCAGTCGGGGGCGCTCCCCGCAGACTTCATAAGAACCGCGAAGAAAAGGAGCACCGACCGGTGGTCGATTTCACCCTCACCGATGAGCAGAAGGACCTGCGCGAGCTGGCTCACAGCTTCGCCGAGAAAGACATGCGCCCCGTCGCCTGGGAGTACGACAAGGACGGCACCTGGCCGCAGGACGTGATCGAGAAGGCCTGGGAGGTCGGGTTGATGAACACCCACATCCCCGAGGCCTACGGCGGTCCCGGCCTCGACTACCTCTCCGGCTGCCTGATCGAGGAGGAGTTCGGTTGGGGCTGCTCGGGCATCGGCACCTCGCTGGCCGCCAACGGCCTCGCCTCCGCCCCGATCACCCTCGGCGGCTCCGAGGAGACGAAGAAGAAGTACCTGGGGATGCTGAGCGAAGCCCCCAAGCTCTGCTCCTTCGGGCTGACCGAGCCGGACGCCGGCTCCGACGTCTCCGGGATGAAGACCAAGGCCGTGAAGAACGGCGACAAGTACGTCCTCTCGGGCTCCAAGTGCTTCATCACCAACGGCACCTACGCCGATTACTTCACGGTCTTCGCCAAGACCGACCCGGAGGCCGGCCACCGCGGCATCAGCGCCTTCGTCGTCGACGCCGACCTCCCCGGGGTCTCCGTTGACAAGAAGGAGGACAAGATGGGTCAGCGGGCCTCCAACACCGCGACCATCTCCTTCGACGAAGTCGAGGTCCCGGCCGAGAACCTCCTCGGCGAGGAAAACAAGGGCTTCAAACTGGCGATGATGACCCTCGACCGCACCCGCCCGGGCGTCTCGGCGATGGCGGTCGGCATCGGCCGCGCCGCGCTCGAGTTCGCGACGGACTACTCGAAAGAACGGGTTCAGTTCGGCGTCCCGATCGCGATGCACCAGGCGATCCAGTTCATGATCGCCGACATGGCGACCAAGGTCGAGGCGGCCCGCCTGCTGACCTGGAACTCGGCGTTCCTGCTCGATCAGGGCGTCCGCAACTCGAAGGTCTCCTCGATGGCCAAGCGCTTCGCCGCCGACTCGGCGATGGAGGTCACCACCGACGCCGTCCAGGTCTACGGCGGCTACGGCTTCATCAAGGAGTACCCGGTCGAGAAACTGATGCGCGACTCGAAGATCATGCAGCTCTACGAGGGCACCAGCCAGATCCAGCGCCTCGTGATCGCCAAAGAAGTTCTGCTCCCGCGCCAGGAAAGCGCCCCGGCCCCGGCCCCCAGCGCCCCGGAGTCCGAGCAGTCCCAGTCCGAGCAGGCCGCAGCGACGGTCTAAGCAGTACCGAGCCGCAGCGAGGGCTCAAGCGTCACCGAAAGCCGCCGGCCATGTGGCCGGCGGCTTTTTTGCGCTCGGAGCGGGGTGGAGGGACGAACAGATGCTGGGTAGGGGGGAGAGGGTCGAGCGCTCCCCGCATTTGTTCCGCTATGCGAGACAAACGTGGGGAACACCCTGAGATAGGTCGGCATAGCGCTCTTGCGGAACTGGCGGAACGGCAGCACGGAGTCGTTTCGATACGTCAGTTGACCGGACCGCTTGGTTATTCGAAGGCCGCTGTCCACCGGGCTGTGAAGGCGGGACGGTTGCATCGGCTGCACCGAGGCGTATTCGCAGTCGGCCACGTCAAGCTCTCCCTCCACGCTCAGTGCCTCGCAGCAGTCCTCGCCTGCGCACCCGACGCGCTCCTGAGTCACGTCTCGGCAGCATGGCTCTGGGGCCTGACGAAGACCTCCCCCTTACCTGCTTCTGTTTGCGCTCCGAGCTACCGCACGCCCCGACCTCCCCTCCGACTCCACGAAGCTCGCTCGCTAGTCGCTGAGGACCGGGCATTGCGAGAAGGCATCCCCGTTACGTCCCTCCCTCGCACGCTCCTCGACCTAGCCGCGACCGTCCGCTTCGAGTGGCTGGAGAAGATGATCGAGCGCAGCGAAGACCTGGGGCTGTTCGATCTGCGGGCGGTTGAAGGCCTCCTCGAGCGCACGGTTGGCCACCAGGGCCACGGGCGGCTGCCCAGGGCGATCGCGCTCTACAAGCCCTCCTCCTTCACGCGCTCCGGCCTGGAGCGACGATTCCTGGAGCTATGCCTCCAGGCCGGCCTTCCCCAACCCCGCACCAACTTCGTCCTCCACGGCTTCGAGCTCGACTGCTACTGGCCGGAGCACCGCTTCGCGGTCGAACTCGACGTCTACGAGACCCACGGGTCGCGTGCGGCCTTCGAGCGCGACCGCAGGCGACAGGAGGACCTGCTGCTCCACGGGATTGTCTCGACGCGCGTGACCGGGCCACGGCTGGAACAGGAACCGCGGCAGGTCATCGCCAGGATCGCGCGCCTGCTCGACCAGCGGGGCGCCGGCAACGCCCTCAGTGCCTAGCGCGCCGGCGCCTTGTCGCGCTGCTTCGCGGCCTTGAGGCGGGTGACTTTGTCGAGCTCGACCTTGCGCAGGCGGATCTCGTCGGGGGTGATTTCGACGCACTCGTCCTCGCGGACGAACTCGATCGCCGCTTCCAGGGAAAGGCGGGTCGGCGGCGCCAGGCGGACCAGGACGTCGGCGCTCGCGGCCCGCATGTTGGTCTGCTGTTTGGCCTTGGTCGGGTTGACGTCGAGGTCCTCGGAGCGCGAGTTCTCGCCGACGATCATCCCTTCGTAGACCTCCTCGCCGGAGCCGACGAAGAGTCTGCCGCGGTCCTGCAGGCTCATCAGCGAGTAGCCGGCGGTCTGGCCGCGGCGGTCCGCCACCAGCGAGCCGGTCTGGCGGGTGCGCAGCTCCCCTGCCCAGGGCTCCCAGCGGTCGAAGACGTGGTGGAGCAGGCCGCTGCCGCGGGTCGCGGTGAGGAACTCGGTGCGGAAGCCGATCAGGCCGCGGGCGGGAACGAGGTACTCCATCCGCACCCATCCCGTCGAGTGGTTGACCATCTGCTCGAGCCGCCCTTTGCGGGCCGCCAGCATCTGGGTGATGTCGCCGACGTACTCCTCGGGCACGTCGATCGCCAGGCGCTCGACCGGCTCGTGCATCTGCCCTTCGATCTCGCGCGTCACCACCTGTGGCTGGCCGGCGGTCAGCTCGTAGCCCTCGCGGCGCATGATCTCCAGCAGCACGACCAGCTGCAGCTCGCCGCGGCCTTGGACCTCCCAGGCATCGGGGCGCTCGGTGTCGTTGACCCGCAGCGAGACGTTGCCGACCAGCTCGGCGTCGAGGCGCGAGCGGAGCTGGCGGGCGGTCAGCTTGTCGCCGCCCTGGGTCCCGGCCAGGGGGGAGGTGTTGATGCCAATGACGACGGAGAGCGAGGGCTCGTCGACGGTGATCACCGGCAGCGGCCGGGGATCCTCGGGGTCGGCCAGGGTCTCGCCGATCGTCACCTCTTCGATCCCGGCGACGGCGATGATTTCGCCCGGCCCGGCCTCCTCGGCGGCGACCCGCTCCAGTCCCTGCGTCACGTATAGCTCGGAGACCGCCGCCCGCTGCACGCTGCCGTCGGCGCGGCACCAGGCGATCTGCTGCCCGGAGCGGATCGTCCCCTGGTGGACGCGGCAGATCGCCAGGCGGCCGACATAAGGCGAGGCGTCGAGGTTGGTCACATGCGCCTGCAGCGGCGTGCCCTCGTCATAGCTCGGCGGCGGGATCTTCTCCAGCATCAGGTCGAGCAGCGGGGTCAGGTTCTCGCCCTCCACGCCCTCTTCGAGCGCCGCCCAGCCGTCCTTGGCGTTGGTGTAGACGATCGGGAAGTCGATCTGGTCGGAGTCGGCATCGAGGTCGATGAAGAGCTCGTAGACCTCGTCGACGACCTCGGAGATCCGGGCGTCGGGACGGTCGACCTTGTTGACAACGAGGATGATCGGCAGCTTCCGCTCCAGCGCCTTGCGCAGGACGAAGCGGGTCTGCGGCAGCGGCCCCTCGGAGGCGTCGACCAGCAGCAGCGCCCCATCGACCATCGTCAGCGCCCGCTCGACCTCGCCGCCGAAGTCGGCGTGCCCGGGAGTGTCGACGATGTTGAACTTGACGCCGTCGCGGCTGACCGCGGTGTTCTTGGCGAGGATCGTGATCCCCTTCTCGCGCTCGAGGTCCATCGAGTCCATCACCCGCTCGGCGACGTCCTGGCCCTTGCGGAAGGTGCCGGTCTGCCACAGCATCGCGTCGACCAGGGTCGTCTTCCCATGGTCGACGTGGGCGATGATCGCGACGTTTCTGAGGTCTTCTCTGGCGGTGCTCATGAACGAGTGAGGGTAGGGAATCGGCTCCAAGCAAGAAGAAGCCCGCCTTAGAGGCGGGCTTCGCACTACTGGAAGCGTTTAGCGACTACTGCTGCTGAACGCTCGCCGCGGCCGGGCCTTTGGGGCCTTCTTCGGACTCGTAGCTCACTTTGGCGCCCTCGGTCAGAGAGCGGAAGCCCTCACCAAGGATGGCGCTGTGATGAACGAAGACGTCCTTCGAGCCGTCGTCGGGCGTGATGAACCCGTAGCCCTTGTCGTCGCTGAACCACTTGACAGTTCCAGTCGGCATGCATTGCCTCCACTTCATGTGCTGCGAACGCGGAGGATGCAAATGCAACGACAGCGAGCGCTACGCACAACTTTCGCCGGTATTTACCGGCCCTAACGCAAAGGACCGTAGCAGGATCAATCGGCGCTCAGTCTGTGGTAGTCGCCCATTTAGGTACGCGGTAGGGCCGACCGATAACAATGGAGACGATGGCTCAGGGGTTGCGCCTCAATCGCTTCGGACCGCGGTCGCTCGTTCTCGCGGTCGCCTTCGCCGCCGCCCTCCCCGCGGGGGCCGGCGCGGCGGCCCCTGTCGCGAAGAGCCGCGGGCCGCTCTCACCGTTGCTGGCGCAGCTCGCCAAGCCCGCTGTCGCCGCGCAGTCGCCCGTCGCTCAGGACGAGCTGCTGGGAGTCTCAGCGGACGAGCCCGGCGGCCTGATCCGCGACGGCGAGCGCGTGCGGGTCACCGTCCGCTTCGTCGAAGGGGCGATTGCCGCGCTGCCGCAGCTGCGGGAAGCTGGCGCTCGCGTGCTCGGCGCCAGCGCCGAGCAGCAGACGGCGACGCTCGCTGTGGCCCCGGCCGACCTCGGGGCGATCGTCGCGGTCCCCGGTGTCAGGTCCGCTTGGCCGGCCCGCAGGCCGATCCTCTACGCCGCTGGCGAAGGGCCCTGCGAAGGCGGCTCGGTGATCTCGGAGGGCCTCGGCCAGCTCCACGTCGGCGAAGCCCGCGAAGCCTTCGACCTGCGCGGCAAAGGGGTCACCGTCGGGGTCCTCTCCGACTCCTACGACGCTGCCACCGAAGACGTCATCACCGATGCTCGTACGGATGTCGCCTCCAACGACCTCCCAGGCCTTGCCAGCAGCTGTTCCGAACAGCAACTGCCCGTCAACGTGCTCCAGGACATGACGCCCGCGCCGGGCGAAGAAGCGGGCGACGAGGGCCGGGCGATGTTGCAGATCGTCCACGACCTCGCACCCCACGCGCGGCTCGCCTTCGCCACCGCCTTCGAAAGCGAAGAATCGTTTGCCGCGAACATCGAACGCCTCGCCCGGCCGGTCTCCGAAGGCGGCGCCGGCGCCGACGTGATCGTTGACGACGTCGCCTGGTTCGAAGAGCCGTTCTTCCAGGACGGCCCGGTGGCGGCCGCGATCAACCAGGTCACCTCCGAAGGCGTCACCTACCTGACCGCGGCGGGGAACGACAACCTCTTCGACGGCAGCGGCCACGAAATCGCCTCCTGGGAAGCACCCGAATATCGCGACTCCGGCGCCTGTCCCGCGGCGGTGGCGGCGCTGTCCGGCTTCAACGGCAGCCACTGCCTGGACTTCAAGCCCGGTGCCGAAACCGACCGGACCTTCGGGATCACGGTCGAAGCGGGGGAAACGCTGACCCTCGACCTGCAGTGGGCGGAACCCTGGAACGGCGTCCTCACCGACCTCGACGCCGTGCTCCTCTCGGCCACCGGCAAAGAAGTGCTCACCGGCTCGGCTGAACAGAACACGGGCGCGAAAGGGACGCAACGCCCGGTCGAGATCGTCCAGTGGACCAACGAAGCGCAGACCGCGCGGACGGTGCAGCTGGCGATCAACCGCTACTCCGGCCTCACGCCTCGGCTCAAGTTCATCCTGATGGAGAACGGCGGTGGCGTCAGCGCCACCGAGTACCCGGTCTCCAGCGGCGGCGACGTGGTCGGGCCGACGATCTTCGGCCACGCCGGCGCCGCCAGCGCGATCTCGGTGGCGGCGGTGCCGTTCAGCAACAGCGCTAAAGTCGAGCGCTACTCCTCCCGCGGCCCCGTCACCCACTACTTCGGCCCGGTGCAGGGGACCGTGCCGGCGCTGCCGCTGGGGTTGCCCGAAGAAGTGGCCAAGCCCGACATCGCCGCCACCGACTGCGGCGCGACCACCTTTTTCGCCTTCCCCTCGGGAGGGATCTGGCGCTTCTGCGGCACCACGGCCGCGGCGCCGCATGCCGCTACCGTGGCGGCGCTGGTGCGGCAGGCGAAACCCACCCTCCCCCAGCAGCAGGCGCGCGACGCGCTCACCGGATCGGCGACCCCCGTCGGCGCCTACGGCCCGACCGCCGCCGGTGCCGGCCTGGTCAACGGCTTTGCGGCGATCAACGGCTTGCCGGGTCCGATCGAAGGCGGGGATGGACCCAGCGACGTGGTCACGCCGATCGAAAAAGCAGCCACCGTCAACCCGAACCAGCCGGGGACGCCGAGCGGCGAAGCGACCGCTCCGAGCCCGGCTCCAGCGCCTGCTCCGACCCCCCAGCCGGCGGCAAAAGCTCCGGAGACGACGATCCTCAGGCACCCGCGGAAGCTCGTGCGCACGAGCCTGGCGAGCGCGCGGCTCGTCTTCCGCTTCGGCTCCGACCAGCGCGGCGCCACCTTCCTCTGCAAGGTCGATCGCTCCGCCTTCCGCGCCTGCCCCGCCCGGCTCGTTCGCCGCCTCGCGGCCGGAGCTCACGTGCTGAAGGTCAAGGCCCGCGGCGTCGACGGCCTCACCGATCCGACGCCGGCAGCTTTTCGCTTCCGGATCGTGCCGAGCTAGCGCCGGTTCGCCGCGCCGCCCAGTGCCCGATGCCGAGCAGGGCCAGCAGCGCCAAGGCGCTGCCGAAGACGAGGGGATCGGTGAGCGAGAGGCCCTCGAGGCGGGTGCCGAAGTAGACGGAGATCGCGGTGATCGGCAGGTAGCCGACCGCGGTCGTCCAGACGAAGCGCCAGGCGGAGACGCGGGCGGCGCCGGCCGCGTAGGAAACGATGCTGAAGGGGAGGATCGGGATCAGCCGCATCGCCAGCAGCAGGGTCGGGCCGCCGCGCTCGATCGCCCGCTCTGCCCGCTCGAAGCGCTCGGCCCCGAACCAGCGGTCGAGCAGCGGCCGCGCCACGCGGTGGCCGATCGCCCAGCAGATGAGGCCGGAAAGAACCCAGCCCACCATCATCAGCAGCAGGGCTGGGAAGAAGCCGTAGGCGAAGCCCGCCGCCGCGTCGACGATCTCGGCGGGATAGAAGACGACGGCGTGCAGAAGGGTGAGGGCGAGGATCAGCAGCGGCCCGGCGGCGCCGAGGCGATCGATCTGGTGGCGGACCTCTTCGTGATCGCCCTGCAGGGCTGCCTTGACCGCTTCGTGCAGCGGGTCGATCGCGAACGCCATAAGCGCCAGGAGCGCGATTCCGACCAGGGTGATTGCGATCTCCGTCCAGGGGATGCGGCCTTTCTCCACCCGCCTAGGCTAGTTATTGGCAGAATAGGCGAAGTCCGATGAGTGTTCAGGAGAACTCATGGAGCAGGCAGAGGGGGCGGAAGGGGATTCTGCTGGGCTGGATCCTGCTGGTCGCCTTAGGGGTGGCACTGGGTGGCTGCGGTGGCTCGAGCGACGAAGACGTCACCGCCGCCAAGGCGCGCCCTCCGGCCCCGTGCCGCTTCGGCGGGCGGGTTGCCCCCCATGTCCCTGACGCCCCCGCCGTCTGGTCGAACGGGCCGCGACCCGCGATCGCCCTCACCTGCGAGCCCGACAAGGTCGATGTCAACTCGTCGATCGTCGGCTACCCGACAAAGGGGGGAGGGTCCTGCGTCGCCTTTTACAGCGCCCCGCTCGAGGAAGTGTTCGGTGCGCAATGCGAGCCCGATGGCTCCGACTGGACGCGCTTGTGCGAACAGCCCGGGTGCGTGCACTACTTCCAGCACGGGCGGAAATCAACCGTCCTGGTCGGCCTCGTTCCCGCCCGCGTCTCCGGCGTCTGGGCCAGCATCCACGGCAAGCAGGTGATCGAAGGCGTGATGCTGGCGACGGTCCATGGCAAGCTCATGCGCGCGATCGGAGCCAAGGACCCCTTCGGCTACTTCAGCGTCTACATCCCCCGCTGCCTCGAGCCGAGCGAAGTCCAGGTTCATATGGTGACCGGGGGGTCGAAGCAGGCCGGCCTGGTCGACGAATGGGACGTCGAAGTGGCTAAGTGCACGCCTGAACGCGTTGTTTATCCGTCCTAGCCGGCGAGTCGCTCCGCCAGGCCCGAGTGCCGGCCGCCGCTGTCGTCGCGGCGCACCGCCGAGGCGAGAACGGCCTGGTCGCCGACGAGGACGCAACTGCTGCGGGCGCGGGTGATCGCGGTGTAGAGCAGCGGGCGGTTGAGCATCCGCGAGTGCGAGCGATGGCAGACGGCGACTACGACAGGCACCTCACAGCCTTGGGCCTTATGGACCGAGATCGCGTAGGCGAGGCGCAGCGTCGCCGTCTCGCCATAGGGGATGACGAGGCTGCCGCCGTCGTCGGTGTCGACGACGATCTGTTCCTCGTTCGGGTCGTCCTCGCGGAGGAAGACGATCGAGCCGTTCATCAGCCCCAGCTCATGGGAATTGCGGGTCTGGATCAGGCGGTCGCCGATCCGGAAGCGGTCGTTTAGGGCCGGCTTGCCGTCGGGGTTGAGCTCGGCCTGCAGGCGCTCGTTGAGGGCGTCGATCCCGACCGCTCCGCGGTACATCGGCGCCAGCACCTGGACCTCGCGGATCGGGTCGACGGCGAATTTCGCCGGCGCCCGCTCGGAGACCACCTCCACCACCGTCTCCAGCGCCCGTTCCGGGGTCCCCCGCTCGATGAAGAAGAAGTCGTGGTCCTGCTCGGGGCCGGGCTCGAGGTGAGGCTGGCGCCCCTGGTTGATCTCGTGGGCGGCGGTGGTGATCATCGAGCGCGCCGCCTGGCGGAAGATCTGAGTCAACCGCACCACCGGCACCGCGCCGGAGGCGATCAGGTCCTCGAACGGCTTGCCGGCGCCGATCGGCGGCAGCTGGTCGGCATCGCCGACGAAGACGACGTGGGTGGTCTCCGCGAGGCCGCCGAGGAGGACCTCGGCGAGGCGCAGGTTCAGCATCGAGGACTCGTCGACGATCACCAGGTCGACGGGGAGAGGACGGCCGGGACGGAAGGCCGGTTCGCGTCCCGGCATCCACTCGAGCAGGCGGTGGATCGTCTTCGCCTCGTGGCCGGTCGTCTCCTCCAGCCGCCGCGCCGCCCGCCCGGTCGGGGCGCAGAGGGCGATGGTCGCGTTGGCGGCTTCGGCCTCGGCGACGATCGCCCGCGTCGTTTCGGTCTTGCCGACGCCGGGGCCGCCGGTCAGCACCGAGACGCGGGCCTCGAAGGTCGCCCGCACCGCCGCCCACTGCTCGTCGGTCAGTTTCTCCCCGGGCTCTTCGCCGGGGTCGTGCTCGAGGTGGGGGGGAGCGGCGGCGCGAGTAGTCAAGGTGTCGGCGACGGCCTGCTCGCTTGCCAGGGTCGGTTCGCGGTAGATGCGCCCTTCGTCGGTTACGAGTCCCGGCGCCTGCGCGAGCACGTCGGGATCGGGCGCGATCCCGATCAGCCGCGCCGTGCGCCGCGTCAGCTCCTCCAGCGGCAGGTAGCTGTTGCCCTGTCCCTCGGCCTCGATCAACGCGTAGAGGGCGGCGGCTTGGGCGCGGCGGCTCGACTCCGGCGGCACGTCGGCGGCCAGGGCGATCTTGTCGGCGCGGGCGAAGCCGACCCCGGGGACCTCGGTCAGGCGGTAGGGGTCCTCGTGCAGGATCGCCATCGAGTTCTCGCCGTAGCGGGCGTGGATCGGCGCCGCCAGGTGGGCGAGCCCGTGCGGCGCCAGCTGCACGTGCAGGTCGCGAATCGCCCGGCTCGCGTACCAGGACTGGGCGGCGGCGGCCGCCTGGTCGGCGCTGACCCCGCGCAGCGAAGCGAAGACGCTTTCCGGGTTGGCGGCGATCTTCTGCAGGACCGCCTCGCCGTACTCGTCGCAGAGCTTCTCCGCCCGTTTGAGCCCGAGGTGGCGCAGCGAGCTGAGGTAGGCGACCTGGCCGTCGCGGTCGGCCGGGTCGAGCGGCAGCGCTCCCTGCGCCCGCAGCTGGCGGCCGTAGCGGTTGTGGG
>JBQCHW010000118.1:0-7099 GCA_051954315.1 Solirubrobacterales bacterium | reverse complement strand
CTGGAGCGGCGCGGGCCCGACGGCGCCTGGCACGTCGCCGTCAGCAGCGAGGGTTGGAACCGGCACCGCAGCGGGTAGCGGGAGGCGATGAGCGAGACGCCCGAGAGCGCCAGCGACGGCGGCAGCGTCCTCAGGGAGCTGCCGAACCCGGTCGAGGGCTACGCCGCTCCCGAGGAGCGGCCGCCCCTCCTCTCCTACCTCACCTTCATGAGCATCTTCGGCACCCTGGTCGCCGCGGCCCTGGCCGTCGCCAAACGCCAGGAGCGCGAGCTGCCCGAGAGCGTCTCGGCCGGCCAGCTACTGCTGATCGGCACCGCGTCCCACAAACTCAGCCGGATCGTCGCCAAGGACAAGGTGACGAGCCCGCTTCGGGCACCGTTCACCGAACTCGAAGGCAAGGGCGGGCCGGCCGAGTTCGAGGAGCGCTCGCGCGGGACCGGGGTGCGCAAAGCGATCGGCGAGCTTCTGATCTGCCCCTTCTGCCTCGGCCTCTGGGTGATCGCCGCCTTCTCGGTCGGCCTCCTCTTCGCCCCGCGGGTAACCCGCTTCATCGCCTCGCTGTTCGCGGCGCTGACGATCTCCGACTTCCTCCAGATCGCCTACAAAGCAGCCGAGGACAAGGGCCTCAGCTAGGCGGCCTGGCGTAGCGCGACCGCTGGAGCAGGCAGTCGTGGTGATCACCGGGGCCTCCAGCGGGATCGGCCGGGCGGCGGCGCTGCGGATCGCCCGGCACGGCGGCGCGCTCGCGCTCTGCGCGCGCAACGAGGGGCCGCTGGCCGAGGTCGCGGCCGAGTGCGAGGCAGCTGGCGCGACGGTCCTGGCGCGGGCGCTCGACGTCGCCGAGGAGGAGGCGGTCGAGGCCTTCGCCGCCGCGGTCGAGGAACGCTTTGGCCGCCTCGACGTCTGGGTCAACAACGCGGCGACGATGGCCTACGGGACCTTCGACGACATCCCCTCCGACGTCTTCCGCCGCATCGTCGAGACCAACCTGATGGGCCAGGTGCACGGGGCGCGGGCGGCGCTGCGGCGGTTCCGCCACCAGGGCAGCGGCGTCCTGATCAACATGTCCTCGGTTTGGGGCCGGGTGCCCTCGCCGCAGGTCGCCCCCTACGTGATCAGCAAGCACGCAGTCCGCGCCTTCTCCGAATGCCTGCGCAGCGAACTGGCAGGCGAGCCCGAGATCCACGTCGCCGTGGTCTCCCCGCAGGCGGTCGACACGCCGATCTTCGAGCACGCCGGCAACTACACCGGCCGCCAGGTGCGGCCGATCCCACCGGTCCTCGACCCCGACGAAGTCGCGGCCGGGATCGAGGCCTGCGCGGAAGACCCGAAGCGCGAGGTCAGCTACGGACGCGCCGGCCGCGGCCTCGAGGTGCTGCACGCCGCGGCGCCGCCGCTCTACCGACGCCTCGCCCATCCCGCCTTCGTCCAGGGGACCTGGGGACAGCGGGCAGCCGACCCGGCTCCGGGCAACGTGCTCGAGCCCACCGGACCGCACCAGGTCGAAGGCGGCTGGCGCTCGCGGCGCCGCGGCGCGCTGCGCCGGGCCTTCTTCGCCGCCGGCGGCGGCGCGCTCTCGGGCGTTTTGCGGAAGAACTCCTGAGGTTTCGACATCCGACCGATGGGGAATCGTCCCCCCAACATGCAGGAGAACAGGCTCGCCTGGATCTTCGGATCGTCCCGCAGCGGCAGCACCTGGCTGCTGAAGATGCTCTCCGACCTGGAAGGAGTCGTCCCGGTCGACGACCCCCACCTCGGCCATCACCTCGGCGTCTGGCGCCCGATCCCGCTCGCCTGGGCCGCCTGCGACGAGCCGCCAGAGCTCTCCACCCTGCTCGACGTCAAGGCCGAGGAGTCGGGCTACTTCTTCGCCGAGCGCCATCGCGAGGCCTGGTGGGAGCCGCTGCGGGGGCTGATCACGGCCCGCTTCGAGGCCGAAGCCGGCGAGGTCGGGGTCGAAGACCCGGCACGGGCGGCGGCCTTCGTCGTCAAGGAGCCCGGTTCGCACGTGGCCCCGTTCCTGGCCGAGCTCTTCCCCGACTCGAAGGTGATCTTCCTCCTGCGCGACGGCCGCGACGTCGTCGACTCCTGGCTCGACGCCTACAGCGACGGCTCCTGGGCGATCCCCGGCGGTGCCTTCCCGGTCAACGAGGAGGGGCGGATCCCGCTGATCAAGTGGCTCTCGGAAGTCTGGGCCTACCGCAGCCGCGCGGTCAAGCGGGCCTACGACTCGCGCGCCGAGGGCGACCGGATCCGGATCCGCTACGAGGAGCTGCGCAGCGAGACCGAGGCCTGCATGGAGAGGATCTGCACGATGATCGGGATCGACACCGAGCGGGTCGGGGAGGTGGTCGAAGCGCACCGCTTCGAGAAGCTGCCGCGGGCGAAGCGCGGGCGGCGGAGCTTCACCCGGCAGGCGCGGCCCGGCGGCTGGCGGGACAACCTCAATCCCGCCGAGCAGCGGGCGATGCACGAAGCGATGGGTGGCGCCCTGGTCGAGTTCGGCTACGAGGTCGACGAGCCACTCGCGGCGACGGGCTGAACGCGGTCGGCGGTCGCAGGCGTGGCCCTCAGGGGCTCGAGCGCAGCCAGTCGATCCAGCCGGCTTCGAGGACGAGCCGGGCGATCTCGGCATAGCCGGCGGCGCCGGGATGGGCGCCGTCGCCGGCGGCGATCGACTGCCGCCAGGTCTCATTGTGCCGCAGCTCCTCGACCAGGGGGACGAACGGCACCCGGTGGCGGGCGCAGAGCATCCGGTAGGCGTAGGAGAGCTCGGCGATGCGGTCGTTCAGCGCTTCGTCGTTGATCGGCGCCGGACCGACCACGAACCGCCGCAGCCCGAGCCCCTGGGCTCCGAGCAGCACCTCTTCGAGGGCGAGCAGGGACTGCTCCTGGGTGCAGCGGCGGCTCTCGTCTTCGAGCGAGACATCGTTGACGCCGAAGGCGAGAATCACCCGCGGGTCGCCTTCTTCGCGCGGCAGCCGCGGCCGCGCCTCGGCGCGCCAGCGGCCGGCGACGTCGGCCGAGGTCTCGCCGCCGACCCCGAGGTTGTAGGAGGTGGTCGGGATTCCGGCCTCCATCGCCGCCGCGAAAACGCGGCCGGTCCAGCCCAGCCCCTCCTCGTCGCCCACCCCTACGGTGTGCGAGTCGCCGAAGAACATGAGATAACGCTCCACCATCCCGCTCATCAACTCGTCAACGCTCCCCTGTCACCACGATGATTGCCGTCGTCTCTGATACCCACATGCCGAAGGGCAAACGCCGCCTGCCCGGCGAGTGCGTCGAGCGGATCCAAGCGGCGGAGGCGGTGATCCACGCCGGCGATTTCTCCGAGGCCTCGGTGCTCTACGAGCTGGAAGCGCTCTGCCCGGCGGTCTTCGGCGTCTTCGGCAACGTCGACGAGCCGTGGCTGCGCGAGCGGCTGCCGGAGACGCTGGCGATCGAGGTCGGCGCCCACACGGTCGCGGTCGTCCACGACGCCGGGCCGAAAGGCGGCCGCCTGAACCGCCTGCGCGCCCGCTTCCCGGAGGCCGACGCGGTGATCTTCGGCCACAGCCACCTTCCTCTGCACGAAGAGGAGGGCGGCTTCCAGATCTTCAATCCCGGCAGCCCGACTGAGCGCCGCCGCGCCCCGCAAGCCTCGATGGGCCTCCTCCACCCCGAGCCGAGCGGCCTGCGCTTCGAGCACGTCTGGCTCTGACAGTTTGCCCGTCGCCTGACCGGGGGTAGCTGGGGCGCAATGTCCACCCCGAACAGGAGGAATCGATGGCTGAGTTGACGACTTTGGAGGAGAAGCTGGCGGAGGTGCTGGGCCTGGCGGAAGCCGCTTCGAAAGCGACCGAAAAAGTCGAGGGCTTGGTCGACGACGACGGGATCGCCGGGAAACTGCAGACGATGCGCGAGGAGGCCGAGGAGACGGCGCGGCGGGCGACCGAGGTCGCCGACCAGCGCGACGGCAAGAAAACGGCGATCCTCGACAAGGCACGGGAAACCAAAGGCGAGGCGACCGAGATGATGGACACCTACCTCGGCGACGAGGGCGACGGGCTCGACGGCTTCGAGTTCATGACGATGGCCGAGGCGGGCGAGGTCGGCCACTGGATGGTCCTGCAGAAGCTGAACGAGCAGGCCGGCGAGGATCAGGTCCGCGAGCTGGTCGAGTGGGCGCTGCCGATCCAGGAACGGCACTTCAGCGAGACGAAGGAGTGCGCGCTGCAGCTGGCCGGCGAGAAAGACCCCTACGAGGAGGCCTAGCCGGCGATGGCCTCGAACGCAGACGCAGACCGCTTCCTGGCCATCTACCTCAACGACCACCTGGCGGGGGCCACGCTCGGCGTCGAGCTGGCCCGCCGCCTGCGGTCCTCGAACCAGGGCGACGCCGAGTTCGGGCAGCCGCTGGCGCAGCTCTGCAGCGAGATCGAAGAGGACCAGCTGACGCTGGAGCGCCTGATGGAGCGCCTCGACATCGGACGGGACCCGGTGAAACCGGTGCTCGCCAAGGTCGCCGAGAAGCTCGGCCGCCTGAAGCTGAACGGCCGCATCCTCGGCTACTCCCCCCTCAGCCGCGTCGTCGAGCTCGAGTTCCTCTCGGGCATGGTCGGCGGCAAGATGCAGCTCTGGAACGCCCTCGAGCAGTCCTACGGCGAGTCCCTCGACGGCTTCGACTTCCACGACCTGGCGGCAAGAGCCGACACCCAAGGCCAGCGCCTAGAAGACCTCCACCTGGCCGCCGCGCAACGCACCCTCCCCGCATCCACCAGCAGCACCCAAGGCATCCCGTAGCCCGCGCCTGTCGCCGCCGCCGAGTCGCGCCCCTCGGCGCCCAGCGCCCGTCCCGAACTGCATCAAATTTCCGGGCTGGCAGGCATGAAATTTGATGCAGTTCGAGCGAGGAGCGAGCGGCGGACGTTCTGGAGGAAGGGACCGGGGTCGCGTTCGAGCATTTTGGCGGTCGTGCGATGCACCTCGTAGCCCGCGGCGGTGAGTTCGACGTCCCGCTGACGATCCTTCTCGAATGCCAGAGGGTCGCCGTGGAAGCTCCAGCTGTCGGTTTCGACGACAACCTTCTGTTCCGGCCAAAGGAAATCGACGAGATGCCCCTCCACGAGCACGTTGACGAACGGAGTCGGCAAGTTGACCTTGCGACTGAGAGCGAGGAAGTCGACCTCCGGGGGAGATTTCGTCTCCAACGCCTCGGGATCGACATCCTGGGCGATCCGGCGCAACTTGCCGACTCCTTTGCAGCCGCGTCGCCGAGTGATGATGCGCCCGAGGCGCGGCCAGGAGAAGTCGTCCCTCTTGTACGCTTGGACGAAGACGCGCTCGAGTCGAACCGAGTGCATCCGCGCCGCCAAATCGAGCAGCAACCTCTCCATCACAACCACAGGTATGCCCCGCTCGACGGTCACTTCGTATGACTCCAGCCTGCGCGTCTGGTGCAACTTCACCCCGGGATGACCTTTGGGATGAAACCCACCTGACTGCCGCAGCGTCTCTATCGGGCCGCGCGATCCACATAGACCCCAGAGATGCCCTGCGCTGAAATGAGAAAGAACGGCTCCCGGCCCGCAAGCAAGGACCGCTGCCATCGATCGAGCGTCCCGAGCAAGAACCTGATGACCAAGGGTGTAGACACCCTGGAAAACCGGAACCAGCAGACCGCCAGAACGCCGACTCCTGACGATGTCCTCGGATATCCCCGCTTCGAGCATCTGCCAGGTAGAGAAGACACCATGCTGCCGCTCCGCCAACGATCGAATAACCGCCGTCGCCCCTCGATCCCTCACGCGGACGCCCTCCCCACCCGAACTGCATCAAATTTCCTGCCTGCCGACCCGGAAATTTGATGCAGTTCGGGATGGGCGCTTAGGGTTCTCGGCATGGCCGGAACCCTGGCGGCCTAGGGCGCGCGGATGGTGCGCGGAATGTGACTTTTCGCGCGCTTCTGGCGCGCGGATGTGTGGCTTCGGCCGCTTTTCGGGGAGCCTCGGCCGCTTTCAGGGAGCCTCGGCCGCCCGGGCTACGCCGCGGACATCGAGACCGACCATTGGTCGGCTACTTGCTGGGCGGCGCTGCGCTCGTCGGCGAGGATCTCGTCGGCTAGGGCCACCGTCTCTTGGTCGCCGGCTCGCTCGGCTACTCGCTTCAGCAGCTCGTAGGCGGCGATCTCCAGGTTCTCGACGGCGTAGGAGAAGCCGGCCAGCTTCGCGGGGGTGTCGGGCTGGGCGGCGAAGAAGGCGCCCCAGTTCAGCGCCCCGAGTTTCAGCATCGCGTCCTTGACCGCCGAGGGGCTCGCGCCGCGGTCGTCGAGGCGGGTCTCGATTTTCTCCAGGTGCCCTTCGGTCTCCTCGAGGTGGTGGGCGAAGGCCTCGGCCAGCGGCGCCGGCACGTCCAGCTCCTTGCTTTTCTCCAGCAGCTGCTTCGACTGCCCCTCCAGCGCGTGGATGTCGGAGAGGTAGGAGTTGAGCTGCTCGTCGAGGTCGTCGGGATCGACTTCGCGCAGCGCCTGCTCGACGGCTTCGTCGAACCCGGCGGCGACCCGGCCGGCCATCTCGCGCTCCTCGTCGGCGATCGCCAGCGCCATCTCCGCCGTCGCCGCATCGCCGGCTTCGCGCGCCGCCCGCGCCAGCAGCTCGTAGGCGGCCACCTCCATGTGCTCGTAGGAGAAGGCGTGCATCGCCAGCTTCGTCGGCGTGTCCGGCTGAGACTTGGCGAAGAGCACCATCCCGAAGCCGCCCGCCTGCCCGGCCACGTCCTTCACCTTCGAGGGCGAGGCGTCGTGCGCCTCGAGCCGCTCGCGCACCCGCTGCTCCTGGGATTCGGTCTCCCCCAGGTGGCGCTGGAAGTTCTCCGAGAGCGGCCCCTCGACGAGATCGGGCGCGCGCTTCATCTGCACGAGCGCCTGTTCCTCGATCGAGTGGGCGTCGGTGAGGTACTTGACGAGCTGAGTCTGCGGATCGTTATCTGGCATGCCCGTCAACTACCCGGGCCGCCGGGGGCCTACGCGTAGGCGGCGTCGTGTTCGTCGGCGGCGAGCTGGTGCGCCAGCACGTGCAGCCGCACGACGGTCCCGGAATCGCCCGAGCGGATCTGGACGAGG
>JBQCHW010000117.1:0-8849 GCA_051954315.1 Solirubrobacterales bacterium | reverse complement strand
CCCACCTCCTGGTAGCGCTCGGCGGGGTCCTTCGCGGTTGCCCGCTCGACCACCATCGCCGCCGCGGCCGAGAGCTCGGGCCGCCGCTGCTGGACGTCCGGCATCTCCTCGTTGACGTGTTTCATCGCCACCCCGACCTGGCTGTCGGCGTGGAAGGGCACCTGCCCGATCAGCATCTCGTAGAGGACGACGCCGAGCGAGTAGATGTCGGAGCGCTGGTCGACCGGGTGACCCATCGCCTGCTCCGGGGCGACGTAGTCGGTGGTCCCCAGCACGCGCCCCGTCGCGGTCATCCCGTCCTGCTCGAGCTGGCGCGAGATCCCGAAGTCGGTCAGCTTCGCCCGCCCCTCGGAGTCGATCAGCACGTTCTGCGGCTTGATATCGCGGTGGACCATCTTGCGGGCGTGGGCGACGGTGAGCCCGCGGGCGATCTCGATCGCGTAGGCGAGCGCCTCCTGCGGGTCGAGCGCCCCGACCCGGTTGATCCGCTGCTTCAGCGTCTCCCCTTCGACGTACTCGAAGACGATGTAGGGGTGGCCGCCGTCCTCGCCGGCGTCGATCACGGCGACCACGTTCGGGTGCGAGAGCTTCGCCACCGCTCGCGCCTCCTGCCGGAAGCGCTGCAGCTGGTCGGCCTGCTCGGACATCTCCCGGTGCATCACCTTCACCGCGACCTGCCTGTCCAGGGTGGTGTCGCGGGCGAGGTAGACGGTCGACATGCCGCCGCTGCCGAGCTTCGCCTCCAGCTTGTAGCGGCCGGAGAGCACGGTTCCGATCATTTGGGAACTAATCGAGGCTCGGTCGCTCACTCTCCGGCGAACGTTACGACGCTTCGCTTGTCAAGGCGATTCAGAGGATGCGTCGTGGGCCTTCGGTTGCGCGGCCGATGCGTTTTGCCTCGGGATAAGTGCCCCGCAGCTGCTCCAGAGCGGCGGCTTCGTCGGCCGCCGGGACGACGACGCAGAAGCCGCAGCCCATGTTGAAGACCCTGCTCATCTCCTCCTCGGCGACTTCGCCGCGCTCGCGGATCAGCTCGAAGATCGGCTGCGGCGGCAGCGGGTCGTCGATCTCGTAGCCGACGTCGGCGGCGAGGCGGAGCAGGTTCTCGGTGCCGCCGGAGGTGATGTGGGCGAGCCCGCGCACGTCCACCTCAGAACGCAAGAGCTCGACGATCGGCTTGACGTAGATCTGGGTCGGCGTCAGCAGCTCCTCGCCGAGTGGCCGGCCGAGCCGGCCCTCGGGGTCCTCGTCGAGGCCGATTCCCTCCAGCGCCGAGCGGGCAAGGGTGTAGCCGTTGGAGTGGATGCCGGTGGAGGGGAGGCCGATGACTACGTCGCCGGGCTCGACCGCGGAGCCGTCGATGATCGCGTCGAGCCCGACCCGGCCGATGCAGGCGCCGGAGACGTCGACGCCGCGGACCAGCTCGCCGAGCTGGGCCAGCTCGCCGCCGGTGATCTCGATCCCCGCCAGCTCGGCGCCGCGCGCCAGGCCGACGCCGATTTCCTCGCAGACCCCCGGGTCGGCCTTGTCGACGGCGATGTAGTCGACCATCGCCAGCGGCTCGGCGCCGACGCAGATCACGTCGTTGACGTTCATCGCCACGCAGTCGATGCCGACGGTGTCGAATTTCCCCAGCTCCTCGGCGACCACCAGCTTCGTCCCCACCCCATCGGTGGAGAAGGCGATCCCGTTGCGCTCGTCGAACCTGATGACGCTCGCGTAGTGCCCCGGCAGTGGCACCTGCGCCGAGGGCCGCCCGAGATCGATCGCACCGAGGGCCCTAACCAATCCGGCCACAGCGGAATCTGCCGCCCCCTGGTCGACCCCGGCCTTCGCATAGGCGTCGCTTGCCGTCACCGTCGCCCTAGCTTTGCAAGAACGACGGCCGCCAAGCCGATCCGGTAGGCGGCGTAGGGCCACAGCGCCCGGTCGCGCTCGACCAGCTGGATCAGGCGCTGGGAGGCGAGGGTGGAGGCGAAGGAGGCGCCGATGCCGATCGCGAGGGAGCGGCGGAGCTCGGGGGTGGTGCCGCGCTGGGCGAGGCGGGCGCCCTTGAGGGCGGTGGCGCCGACGATGATCGGCAGGGCGATCGTGCGGGAGAGGAGGTTGGCCTGGTCGCGGGAGAAGCGGCGCCAGCGGGCCGCCGCCAGGGTGACGCCGTTGCGGGAGACGCCAGGCGCCAGGGCTGCCGCCTGGGCGATACCCAGCGCGAGGCCGTCGATCGGGGTGGCGTCGCCGCGGCCGCGCCGCTGGGGGCGGCGGTCGGCGACGATCATCGCCAGCGCTCCGGCGATCAGGCCGTAGGCGGTCGCCCGCGGCCCCCCAAGGCGCCGCTCGATCGGCCGCTCGAGCGTGTAACCGACCACCGCCGCCGGCAGGAAGGAGAGGCCGAGCAGCAGCGCCCGGCGGCCGTCGAACTGGCGCAGCTCTTCGCCGATCAGCCGCCGCTGGCCGAGCAGCAGCGCCGCCGCGGCCCCGGTGTGGAGCGCCACCTCAAGGCTCTTGCGCAGCTCCGGGTCGACCTCGTCCCAGTCCCAGCCCGCTAGCCAGGGGAGGAGGACGATGTGGGCCGAGCTCGATACCGGCAGCAGCTCGGCCGGGCCCTGGACCAGCCCCAGCGCAATCGCGCGCGGCGCCGGAATCCCGCTCAAGCGCCTCGGGTGCCGGCGGGCTCGGCCTCGGGCTGGGCGCCCGCCTCGCCGTCGCCGCCCCCGCGCCGTCGCCTGACGATCAGGTAGATGACGCCGCCGATGATCGCCGCCGCGACCACGTAGTCGAGGTAGCCGAGTTTGTGGCGCCAGTCTTCCCAGTTGTCGCCGACCTTTTCGCCGACGATCGCCAGCATCAGCACCCATGGGATCGAGCCCAGCAGGGTGTAGGCGCTGAAGCGCCAGAACGGCATTTTCGCCACCCCGGCCGGCAGCGAGATGAAGGTGCGGATGATTGGCAGCATCCGCGAGAAGAAGACGGTCGCGTTGCCGTAGCGGGCGAACCAGTCATCGGCCCATTTCAGGTGCTTGGGGCTGATGTGGATCAGCTTGTTCTTTTCCAGCAGGTCGAGGCGGCCGTAGTAGCCGACTCCGTAGGCGATCCAGGAGCCGACCAGGTTGCCGAGCACGCCCGCGGCGACGATCCCGAACAGGCTCAGTTCGCCTTTCGAGACGCTGAATCCCGCGAACAGCATGATCGCCTCGCTCGGCACCGGGATGCAGGCCGACTCGAGCACCATCAGCAGGAAGACGGCGGCCTCGCCGGCCGAGCCGATGAATTCGGTGGCGACGTCGACGATCGGTTCGACCACCTTGTCGGTGACGGAGGCGAGCAGGAGGGGACCCATGCAGCGCTCATCGTATGGATTTGGCTAATGGCTCCGTAAACTGAGTGCCGATGCGCCGGTTGAATCACCCCGTCTACCGGAACCGGGTTCTGCAGGTAGCGGCCGATGCCGTGCTCGTCGCGCTGGCCTATTTCCTCGCCTTCCAGCTGCGCTTCCTCGA
Source organism: Solirubrobacterales bacterium (assembly GCA_051954315.1). GTDB lineage: Bacteria > Actinomycetota > Thermoleophilia > Solirubrobacterales > 70-9 > VAYN01. The sequence continues at coordinate 5,352 of JBQCHW010000117.1, read as the reverse complement.
CCAGCCCCACGGCTGGCCGCACCGCTACGAGGTCCTCTTCGCCCAGTCGGTCGGCTTCGTCGTCGTCGGCAAGCTCATCGTCTTCGCCGCCTTCGGGCTCTACCAGAAGTGGTGGCGCTACGTCAGCGGCCGCGACTTCATGCTGATCCTCCGCGCCGTCGCCGTCGCCAGCGCCCTGCTGGTAGTGATCTTCGCCGTCGCCAAGCCGTTCGCGCACACGCTGCCGCGCTCGGTCGAGGTAACCGACTTCGTCCTCACCCTGATCCTGATCGCCGGCGCCCGCCTGGCGGTACGGCTGATCGTCGAACGCCCGACCCGCGGCGCCCGCCTGCCCAAGCACGAGGTGCTGGTGGTCGGGGCCGGCTCGGGCGGCCAGATGGTCGTCCGCGAGCTGCAGCTGAACCCCGGCCTCGGCGCCACCGCGATCGGCTTCGTCGACGACGATCCGCGCAAGCGGGGAATGCGGATGCTCGGCCTCAAGGTGCTCGGCTCGACGAAGCAGATCGAGAAGATCCTCGACGAGACCAATCCCGACGAGGTGGTGATCGCGATCCCCTCGGCACCGGGGACCCTGCGCGCCCGCATCGTCACCGCCTGCCGCGACCGCGAGATCCCGATCCGCACCCTGCCGACCGTCTTCGAGCTGCTGCGCGGCGGCGTCCAGCTGAACAAGCAGCTGCGCGAGGTCCGGGTCGAGGACGTGCTCGGCCGCGAGCCGATCGTCCGCGAGCTCGACCGGGTCGGCGCCTACCTGCGCGACAAGAGAGTCCTGGTCACCGGCGCCGGCGGCTCGATCGGCTCCGAGCTCTGCCGCCAGATCGCCCAGGTGAAACCGCGGCTGCTGGTGATGCTCGACCACGCCGAGGACAACCTCTTCCAGATCGACCGCGAGATGGTCGAGGAGCGCCACTTCGCGAGCTGCGAGTCGGTGCTCGCCGACTGCAAGGAGCCGCACCGGATGCTCGAGGTGATGCAGCGGTTCAAGCCCGACGTCGTCTTCCACGCTGCCGCCTACAAGCACGTGCCGCTGATGGAGGCGAACCCGCTGGAGGCCGTCCGCAACAACGCGATCGCCACCCGGGTCACCGCCGAGACCGCCGCCGCCTCCAAGTGCGAGCGCTTCGTCCTGATCTCGACTGACAAGGCGGTCAACCCGAAGACGGTGATGGGGGCCTCGAAGGCGATGGCCGAGTGGATCGTCCAGGCAGCCGGTGAGAAGTACCCGGAGACGCGCTTTGCCTCGGTCCGCTTCGGCAACGTCCTCGCCTCCTCGGGAAGCGTCGTGCCGATCTTCCGCAGCCAGATCGAGCGCGGGGGGCCGGTCACCGTCACCCACCCGGAGATGACCCGCTACTTCATGACGATCCCGGAGGCGGTGCAGCTGGTGATCAGAACCGGCGACATCGGCGCCGGCAAGGGGGAGGTCTTCGTCCTCGACATGGGCGAACCGGTGAAGATCGTCGACCTCGCTCACAACATGATTCGCCTCGCCGGCTACGAGCCCGAGAAGGACATCGCGATCGAGTTCACCGGGCCGCGGCCGGGGGAGAAGCTGAGCGAGGTCCTCTTCTCCGAGGGCGAGGAGGTGCAGCCGACGGCGGCGCGGCGGATCAACCGGGCGGTGCGGCGGACGGCGCTCGAGCCGGAGTGGGTCGAGTCGACGCTGAACTCGCTCGAACACCTGGTTCTGGCCGGGGACGAGGCTAATTTGGCCGAGCGCGTCGTCGAGATGATCGCCGCACCGGGCGGCGACACGGCGACGGTCGCCTCCAACGAATAGCCTCTCGCAGCCCCTTTGGTCCACGCGATCGAACAGATAGGCGCCTTCGCCGGCCTGGCCGCGTTCCTCGGCCTCGCCGTCCTCGCTCTGCTCTCGTTCACCCATGGGCGCGACATCCGGCGGCTGCGGGAGTGGGCCGGCTCGGCGCCCGAGCGCGATGCCGAGCGCAAGGAGCAGACCTCGACGATCGCCGCCCAGCGGGCCGAGGAGCTGCGGGCGCTGCAGGAGGCGCGGACGGCCGAACACCAGGCGGTCTCCAGCCGCGAGGAACGCCGCCGCCGGCGCGAGGAAGGGCTGCCGACCGAAAGCCGCCTCGGACGGCTGCGCAACCGCTTCTCCGGGGCCGGCGGGGTGATGTCGAATCCGCTGGCGCTGGTCGCCCTCTTTCTCGTCTTCGTGGTGATCGTGGGCGGCGGCGCCTACCTGCTGCTGAGCGGCTCGGACGAAGAAGGCGGCGGCGGCAACGGCGGCTCGAAGCAGGCGGCGGCGAAGATCAAGCCGAGCGAAATCGAAGTCAGCGTCCTCAACGGCACCGCCGTCCCCGGCCTCGCTGCCAGCTATGGCGACGAGGTGGAAGAAAAGGGGTTCGAGCTAGGGGCCGTGACCAACAGCAGCTCCAGCTTCAGCCAGAGCGTGGTGATGTTCGAACGCGGCCATAAGACCGAAGCGCAGAAGGTGGCAAAACAGCTGGGGATCAAGAAGCTGCAGTTGATGAACGAGGAAATCGAATCCGTCTCGGCTGGTGCCACGGTCGCCGTGATCGTCGGCGAGGACAATGCCGAAGCGGCCCAGTGATGGGGCTGTGGACGATGGCCGAGCTTCGGTCTCTCCTCGCGCGGCAGCGGTCGTCTTCGCGCTCCTAGTCCTCGCCACGGTCGCCGCCTTCGCCTACGCCCAGCGGTTGAAGCGCGACCCGCTGGTGCTCGACCGGGTCAGCTTCGTCGGCGCGCCGCTGCCGAAGCAGGGGATCGCGAAGCACGCTTTCACCCCCAACGGCGACTGCCGCCGCGACCTGATGCGGATCCGCTTCCGCACCACGATCTCCGATGACGGGACCGTGCAGGTGATCAAGCCCGGCGGCCGCGTCGTCGTCACCCTCGCCCGCGACGAGTTCCTCAAGCGCTACACGTTCCACACCTACTACTGGGACGGGCGCCAGCGCGGCGGCGGCACCGCCCATCCGGGCCGCTACAAGCTGCGGGTGAAGCTGGGCGACCGGGTGCTGGTGACGCCGGGCGTGATCCGGCTGCACCGGGCGCGAAAGGGCGCGCGTACCAACTGCTCGACCCACGCATCCGATTCTGGACACAGCCCAATGGGTCGAAAACCGGATGCGGGGCCAAAGCCGTGAGCGACGTCCTCGCCGGGATCGGCCTGATCGCCGCGGCGGGCGCCAGCGGCGCCGCGATCCTGCTGCCGCCGGGCCGCCTGCGGGCGCTGCTGATGGTCTTGGCGATGGTCCTCTTCCCGGTCCTGATCGCCGGCGACCAGTGGCACGCGGCGCAGATCGTCGACCTCCGCCACGACGAGGCGCGGATCGTCGAGCTGCTGGTGGTGGCCGCGGCGGCGATCGCCATCCTCACCTACCTCTTCCGCCGCTGGCCGATCCTGCTGCCGCTGGCGATCCTCCTCGCGGTCCCCTTCCGGGTGCCCCTCCACGCCGGCGGCGACACCGCCAACCTGCTGGTGCCGCTCTACCTGGTGATCGCCGCCGCGGTGGTGGCGACGCTGCTGCGCGACTGGAACGACCCGCCGACCGTCCACGCGCCGCGGGCGCTGGCCTACGTCCTCGCCGCCGCGGTCGTCCTCTACGCGCTGCAGGCGCTCTACTCCGACGACTTCTCCAAGGGACTGCAGAACGTCTGCTTCTTCTTCGTCCCCTTCACGATCGCCTACCGGCTGCTGCGCGAGGTCGAGTGGGACGCGCGCCTGCTGCGCTGGGCGCTGATCGTGGTCGGCGTGGAGGCAGTCGCGTTCGTAGTCGTAGGCGGCGTCGAGTTCGCGACCCGCAGCCTCTTCTGGAACGACCAGATCATCCGCTCGAACGAATTCCACACCTACTTCCGCGTCAACTCGGTCTTCTGGGACCCGAACGTCTACGGGCGTTACCTGGCCCTGGTCACCGTGGTGGCGACGGGGGCGCTCCTCTGGGCCCGGACCCGTGACGCCTTCTGGCTGCTGAGCGGCCTGATCCTCGTCCTCTGGATCGGGCTCGTCCCGACCTTCTCGCAGTCGAGCTTCCTCGCCCTGCTCGCCGGCTTGGCGGTGCTGGCGGCGATCCGCTGGAGCTGGCGCTGGACCTTGGCGGCGGTCGCCGTCGGCGCGATCGGTGCCGTCCTCGTCGTCCTCCTCGTCGGCGGCTCGGGCAAGATCACCTCCGACCGCCTCAACGTCGACCTCAGCGGCCGCGGCAGCCTGATCTCCGGTGGGGTGGACCTGTTCGCGGAAAAGCCACTCCAGGGTTACGGCTCCGGCTCCTTCCAGGCCGCCTACCGCGACCACCGGGAGAACAAGGACGCGCCGGTGACGGTCAGTCACACCGAGCCGGTGACGGTGGCGGCCGAGCAGGGGTTGCTCGGGCTCGCGGTGTACGTGGCCCTGATCGTGGTGGCGCTTTGGACCCTTGGCCGTGGTCTATGGAATGGCGGTTCGGCGAGGCTGCGTCCCAGCCTGGCGGCCCGCCCCGCGATCCTTGCCGCCTTCGTAGCGCTACTGGTTCACACGCTCGCCTACGCCGGGTTCTTCGAGGACCCTCTGACGTGGGTGCTGCTGGCGATCGGTGCCTCCTTGGCGTGGGCCGAACCCGTGGTCCGCAAGCCCGCGTAGGGTTTTCGCGTGTCGGGATACCTGCGACGGCTGGCTACGACCGGTGCCGCTTACACGGCCGCCAGCATTCTCAGCAAGGTCATCGCTGTCGCGTTGCTGCCGCTGTATACGCGGTACCTCACCCCAGCTGACTACGGCGCGGCCGAGGTTCTCTTCGCCGCGGTGGTCACCGCCAGCATCATCGTCCGGTTCGGTTTGATCGAGGCGATCCTGCGGTTCTATTACAAGGACGATGAGGATCCGGGGCAGGTTGTCGCCGGCAGTTTTGCGGGGCTGTTCTGGCTCTCCACCCTTGGGGCGCTTGTGCTGCTTCCGTTCGCCGGACCTCTCTCGGAAGCGCTGCTCGACCAGTCGGACCCGGGTCTCGTCCGGATCGCGATCGGGGGGCTGTGGGTGCTGACGATGTGGGAGTTCATGCTCACCTTGTTCCGGCTCGAGGAGCGGGCGCGGGCCTACTTCCTGACCACGATCCTCAACGTCCTCGCCGCGATCGCGCTGACCGTGGTGCTGGTCGTCGGTCTCGAAGAGGGCGCGCGCGGGCTGCTGCTCGGCAGCTACGCGGCGGGCGCCGCCTTCGTCCTCATTCTGATCGCGCTGCAGTGGCGCCGCCTCTCACTGCGCTTCGACCGCGGGCTGATGCGGCGGCTGTTCCGCTTCGGGCTGCCGACGATGCCGGCCGAGGTCTCGCTCTACCTGCTCAACTTCGTCGACCGTCTGATCATCGTCCGCTCGCTCGGGCTCGCCGA
>JBQCHW010000116.1:0-4412 GCA_051954315.1 Solirubrobacterales bacterium | reverse complement strand
TCTCGGCCGGGGCGACGGGAGGGCGGCGGCGGCCGCTGGGGATCGTCGCCGGGCTGGCGCTCTCCTTCACCTTCGCCACCGTCGCCCTCGTCTATGTGATCGCGGCCCTGGGTCTGCCCGACGACCTCCTGCGCAAGTTGGCGATCGCGGTCCTGATCGCCTTCGGCCTCACCCTGATGGCGCCGCCGCTGGCGGCACGGGTCGAGGCCTGGATCAGCCGCTTCGCCGCTCGTGGCGGCGGCCCGAAGACTGGCGGCGACGGCTTCTGGTCGGGCACCTTGATCGGCCTCAGCCTCGGGTTCGTCTACGCCCCCTGCGCCGGCCCGATCCTCGCCGGCGTGATCACCGTCTCCGCCTCGCAGGATTTCAACGCGGGGCGCCTGGCGGTGGCGCTCAGCTACGGGATCGGCTCCGCCGTCGTCCTCTACTTCCTGATGCTCGGCGGCCGCCGGGCGATCGCGCCGCTGGCCCGGCGCGGCACCGCCTTCCAGATCGCGATGGGCGGGGTGATGGTCCTGGTCGGACTGGCGATGCTCGGCAACTACGACATCCGCTTCCAGAACACGATCGCCAGCGACCTCCCCAGCTTCCTCGTCAACCCGAGCGAAGACCTCGAGGACAGCGCTTCGGCGAAAAGCGCCCTGGTCGATCTCCGCGGCGGCGGACACGGCGTCGGCTCGGAAGCCACCGGCGCTGCGCCCGAGCAGGGCGCCGACGGCAGCCTCGACCTGCCGGTGCTCGGCAAGGCGCCGGAATTCGTTGGCACCGAGCGCTGGTTCAACACTCCTGATGACCAGCCGCTGACGCTGAAGGGCCTGCGCGGCCGCGTCGTCCTCGTCGACTTCTGGACCTACAGCTGCATCAACTGCCTGCGCACGCTGCCCTACCTGAAGGCCTGGGACGCGCGCTACCGCAAAGACGGCCTGACGATCGTCGGCGTCCACACGCCGGAGTTCCCGTTCGAGCGCGACGCCGGCAATGTCGAAGAAGCGATCGAGCGCAACGGCATCCGCTATCCGGTCGTCCAGGACAACGAACAGCAGACCTGGAGCGCCTACGGCAACCAGTACTGGCCGGCCGAGTACTTCATCGACGCCCACGGCAACGTCCGCTACGTCCACTTCGGCGAGGGCGAATACGGCGAGAAAGAGCAGGTGATCCGGCAGCTCCTGGCCGAAGCCGGCGATCGGGTCGGCCGGCAGATGTCGGGGGCTCACGGGCTCGAAGCCTCGGCGGGCGTGACCACTCCGGAGACCTACCTCGGAGTAGCCCGCGCCGAACGCTTCACCAACCCGGAACTCTCGCCCGGGCTGCACGACTTCAAGGCGCCGCCGCGGGTGCCGCCGAACGAATTCGCGCTCCGTGGCCCCTGGCGGGAGGAATTCCACTCCGCCACGGCGGCGGGCGGCTCGCTCGAACTGAACTTCGGCGCTCGCCACGTCTATCTGGTCCTCGGGACCGCCACCGGCAAGCCGCGCCACGTCCGCGTCCTGCTCGACGGGAAGCCGATCGAGGCCGCGGCGGCGGGCGCCGACGTTCGCGGCTCCCAGGTCACTGTCGACTCGCAGCGCCTCTACGAGCTGGTCGACCTGCCGCGGGTCGGCCACCACCTCCTGCGGTTGGAGCCCGAAGCGGGGGTTACGGGATATGCCTTCACCTTTGGCTAGCGCCGCCCCAGCGGCGAGAATCGGGTCCATGGCCGCAAGCGACAACGGCATCGTGCTGGTCGTGGACGACGAGCCGACGATCGTCGAGATCGTCGCCCGCTACCTCGAGCGCGCCGGCTTCGAGACCCTGCAGGCGATGGACGGGCCGGAGGCGGTGCGGCTCGCCGACCTCCACCGTCCCGACCTCGTCGTCCTCGACCTGATGCTGCCGGGGTTCGACGGGATCGAGGTGATGCGCCAGCTGCACGAGCGGCCCGGCAAGCGGGTGGCGGTAATCCTGCTGACCGCCCGCGGCGAGGAGAACGACCGCCTGGTCGGGCTCCGCCACGGCGCCGACGACTACGTCGTCAAGCCCTTCTCCCCGGCCGAGCTGGTCGCCCGGGTCGAGGCGGTGATGCGCCGGGTCTCGCCGCCCGCCGAGGAGGACGAAGAGGCGCCGCCGATCGAGCACGGGCCGCTGCGGGTGGAGCCGGCGACGCGGCGGGTCTTCCTCGACGGCGAGGAGCTCTCGCTGACCCAGCGCGAGTTCGACCTGCTCGCCTACCTCGCCGCCCGCCCCGGCCGTGTCTTCAGCCGCGACCAGCTGATGGAAGCGGTCTGGGAATACCCCTTCTTCACCGACACCAGCACCGTCACCGTCCACATCCGCCGCCTTCGCGCCAAGCTCGGCGACGACTCCGCCGAGCCCCGCTTCATCGAGACCGTGTGGGGCGTCGGCTACAGGTTCAAGCCGTGAGGCGCGGCTTCGTCATAGCCCTCGTCGCCTTCCTCGCCGGCGGTGCCGCGGTCGCGGTCCCGCACGGGATGGGCGCCGAGCAGATCGTCCTTGCCCTGCTCGCCGCGGCCGGGATCGCCCTCGCCGGGGCCCTGGCGGCGCGGCTGGCGATGGAGGCGCGGGCCGCCCGCGAAGTCGAGGAGGCGCGCCGCAGCCTCGTCGCCGCCGCATCCCACGACCTGCGCACCCCGCTCGCCTCGCTGCGCCTGCTGGTCGAGTCGATCGACGACGGCGTCGCCACCGGCGAGACCCGTGACCGCTACCTGAAGGAGATCCGCACCCACGTCGCCGTCCTCAGCGGCCTGATCGACGACCTCTTCGAGCTTTCCCGGATCGAGGCCGGCGAGATCTCCTGGACGATGCGCCAGGTCGAGCTGCGGGCGCTGATCGACGAGGCGGTGGCGGCGATGCGCGCCGCGGCAGCGGAGCGGGGGGTAGAGGTCTCCGCCGACCTACCCAGCGAAGCCCTGCTCGCCCAGGCCGATGCCGAGAAGGTGCAGCGCGTCCTCTTCAACCTGATTCAGAACGCGATCCGCCACACCCCCGCCGACGGCAGCGTTACCGTCCGCGCCCGCCCCGCCGGCAAGGGGGTGGAAGTCGAGGTCGACGACTCCGGCGAGGGCATCCCCGCCGAGGACGCCTCCCACGTCTTCGACGCCTTCTACCGCGGCGACGCCAGCCGCAACGACGACGGCGCCGGCCTAGGTCTCGCGATCTCCAAAGCAATCGTCGAGGCCCACGGCGGCCGGATCTGGCTCGAGCCCGGCGACCCCGGGACCAGGGTCCGCTTCACCCTGCAGGGGGTCTAGCCTCCGCTCGGTGCGGATCGCGACCTGGAACGTCAACTCGGTCAAGCAGCGGCTGCCGCGGCTGCTGCCCTGGCTCGACGAACGGCAGCCGGACATCGTCTGCCTGCAGGAGACGAAGCTCGCTGACGAGGCGTTTCAGGAGCTGCTGCGGGAGGAGCTCGACGAGCGGGGGTACGAGGTCGCCGTCCATGGCGAGGCGACCTGGAACGGCGTCGCGATCCTCTCCCGCGTTGGCCTCGAGGACGTCGTCCCAGGGCTCGCCGGAGCGCCTGGCTTCCCCCATCCGGAGGCCCGCGCCGTCGCCGCGACCTGCGGCGGCATCCGGGTGGTCTCGGTCTACGTGCCGAACGGGCGCGAACCCGGCTCCGACCATTACGAGTACAAGCTCGAGTGGCTGGCGGCCCTGCGCGAGGCGGTGGCGGCGGGGCCGGAGGCGACCGTCGTCTGCGGCGACATGAACATCGCCCCGGCCGACGACGACGTCTTCGATCCGGACGCCTACGTCGGCCAGACCCACGTGACGCCGCCCGAGCGCGCCGCGCTGGCGGAGCTGACGAAGCTCGGGCTGCACGACGTCATCCGTGAGCGGTGGCCCACCGAGCGCGTGTTCACCTACTGGGATTACCGCGCCGGGATGTTCCACCAGGACCTCGGGATGCGGATCGACCTCGTGCTCGCGGGCGCGCCGGTCGCCGAGCGCGTCCGGGCGGCGTGGGTCGACCGCCAGGCGCGCAAGGGCACGGGGCCGAGCGATCACGCGCCGGTGATCATCGACCTCGACGAGGCGCCCGACGGGGACATCGGGCCCGTCGTCCCGCCGCCGTCGGCGCCGGTGACGCGCCGCGGCGCGAAGAAGCTCCCGCAGGCTCCGTAGCGCCCGTGGCGATCCAGCACTGGCCGGCGGTGGACGGGCGGGCGCGCGGACGCATGCTGCTCGTCCACGGCCTGTCGTCGATCGCCGGCTCGTGGTGGCGGATGGGCCCCGCGCTCGCCGCGCGCGGCTGGGACGTCACCGCCGTCGACCAGGCGGGCCACGGCGGTCGTCCGGTTCCCGACGAGGTCACGGCGGCGGTGCTCGCCGAGGCGATCCGCGCGGTCCACCCCGACCCGCCGGACGTGCTCATCGGCCACAGCCTCGGGACGGTCGCCGCGGTCGGCCTG
>JBQCHW010000115.1:0-6865 GCA_051954315.1 Solirubrobacterales bacterium | reverse complement strand
TCGCGCACCGTCACCGTCAGCTCCCCATCGGTTTTTTTCATCTCGACCTCCATCGGGCGCTCGCTTGCGTCATCCGGATAGGCGTGGCGGACGATGTTCGAGCAGGCCTCGGAGACGATCGTCTTCAGGTCCTCGACGCCTGTAGCCGACATTCCCAGCGCTTCGGCGCAGCTTGCAGCTTCGTCGCGCGCCTGCCGCACGTTTTGCGGCTCGGCGGCCAATTTCAGCGAAAGTGAAGTTGCCTCGGCCTCCATCGCCTGCCTCAGTCTCGGGAACAGCCGTATTTCTGATTTACCCAAAAGTGAGGGCGGAAAACGAAGGTTCTCAAAGCCAGCCGGCACGCTTGAAGCGCCAGTAGAGATAAAGGCAGATCGTGAGGATGATCGCCAGCACGAGCGGATAGCCGAATCGCCAGCCGAGCTCGGGCATGTGCTTGAAGTTCATCCCGTAGATCCCCGCGAACATCGTCGGGACGGCGGCGATCGCCACCCAGGCCGAGATCTTGCGCATGTCTTCGTTCTGGCGCATCGAGACCTGGGTCAAGTTCGCTTCCAGGGCGCTGTCGAGGAGCTGCCGGAACGACTCGATCCGGGTCGTCACCCGCCGCAGGTGATCTTCGACGTCGCGGAAGTACTCGTGCAGGGCCTGCGGGACGACGGGAAAGCTGCCGCTGCAGAGCTCTTCCAGCGCTTCGCCGAGCGGCGTCGCCGCGGCCTGGAACTCGAGAACCTCGCGCTCGAGCCTGTAGATCCTCTCGGTCGGGTTCTGGCCTTCGCCGAAAACCTGCAGCTCGACTTCCCGCACGTCCTCGTCGAAGCCCTGGGCTGCCTCGAGGTAGCGGTCGACGACGTGGTCGACGATCGCGTAGAGGACGGCGCCGGGGCCCTGGCGAAGCAAGTCCGGGCGCCCCTCGAGCCGCTTTCGCACCGGCGCCAAGTCGCCGCTGCCATGGCGGACGGTGATCACGAACCCCGGGGCGACGAAGACCGAGAGCTCGCCGACCTCGATCACCTCTTTCGGATCGACGTAACGCGCCGGCTTGACGACCATGTGGATCGTCTCGCCGTATGCCTCCAGCTTCGGCCGCTGGTGGGCCCGAACCGCATCCTCAACCGCCAGCTCGTGCAGCCCGAACTCCGCCGCCACCGCTTCGAACTCGCCCTCGTCGGGCTCGACGACGCCGACCCAGACGAAGGATCCGGCCTCACGGGCCGCCTCCCCCGCCCGCTCCAGCGAGAGGTCCCCCTCGCGGCGCTCCCCGTCGGCGTAGGCCGCGCAGTCGACGATCATCGCCGCAGTATCGCGGCCCGGCCGGCGCCCGCGGTTTGCCTGTTGATTTCTTTTCTGATACAGATTTCCTAATTGGAGCGAGGGTTGTTCCAATAAGGGAAAGGAATGGAGAGGCCTCCGTGGCCGATCCTCATCAGAAAGGACCAGTCCATGAAGAGGCTTTTTCTAGCCGGCGCATTGCTGCTTGCGATGCTGATTCCGGCCTCCGCGGCGAACGCCGCTCTTACCGGGGAATACGCGCGATTTGCGACCTGCCCCGACAACATCGCCGCGGTGGACGGCTGCGTGTACGCCGAAACCAACTCCGGCACCTTCAAGATGGGTGCGAAAACGGTGCCGATCGTCAAACAGGTGATCCTCAAGGGAGGATTTGAATCCAGTGACGACAGCATCTTCGGGAACCTGACTTTCGTGGCTCCCACCGACGGCGTCACCCTCTCGAAATCGCCGCAGCCGGTTCCGGGCGGCCTGACGGGGATCGTCGCGCCCAGCTGGTGGCCCTCGCTGCTCAGGGACCTGTTCAACGAAACGATCAACAACGGGTTCACCGGCGTCACCGCGACGGTTGAACTCGCCGCGCCGGCCTCGGCGGTCAAATTCAACGCTGCCAACGAGCTTTTCGGCACCGGCACCGCACTGTCCATGCCGGTCAAGGTCAAGCTCGACAACCCGTTCCTCGGCAGCAGTTGCTACATCGGCTCCAACTCGAACCCGATCAAACTCAACCTGACCACGGGCACCACCTCGCCGCCGCCCCCGAACACGCCGATCTCGGGCTCGCCGGGCGAACCGGTCGGGATCGAAGAAGGGGCGATCATCGCCACCAAAAACAACAGCCTGGTGGACAACTCGTTCGCGGCTCCGGGCGCGAACGGTTGCGGAGGAATTCTCTTCTCCTGGGCGGTTGACCCGTTCGTCAACTCGATCGTCGGTGTACCGGCTGCCGCCGGCACCAACACGGCGATCCTCAACGGCACCACCTACATCGCTGACGCGAACGCAGTGCGCGCTCACCGGTAACGAAGCACAGAGACACCAGTCAGAAGAAGGGCGCCCCGCGGGGCGCCCTTTCTTTTGGCCTACCGCGCTGCCCTTGGCCTCTCGACTGGGCCCGCGCACGCGGGCGCGCCTCGCGCCCCGGCCTTGCCGGGGGGCGCGAGAGATCCGATTCCCCAAGCGGATCCACACATATAGATGCGCGCCTCTCCTCCCCTTGGTGTTTCCCCCAGAAGCGCTGGCTCGTAGCCGGGCTCCTCTCTCACCGGAGAGACTGGCGCAGGCTAATCGATTGCGCCAATTGAATCAATCCCCAAAACTGATTAGAGGGATTACCTCAAGTCAGGGCCGGTTGCGCGCTCGGAAGCGAGCTGAGCACCCTGTCCGCCACTGACTCGCCCGTCAGGCCGACCTCGGCACGCAGCAGCGCTGGCTTGCCGTGAGTGACGTAGGAGTCAGGGAGTCCAATCCGCAGCACCCGCGCCCGCTCCCCCGGGCTCTCGGCGAAGGCGTCCTCGAGGTGCTCGAGGACGGCGGAACCGAAGCCGCCGGGCAATGCGTTCTCCTCGATCGTCACCAGCAGCTCGTGCTCACGCGCCAGCCGCTCGGTCAGCTCGGCGTCGATCGGCTTGGCGAAGCGGGCGTCCGCAACGGTGGCCTGGAGACCGTGCTTCTTCAGGATCTCGGCGGCTTCGCGGGCGACGGTGACGCCGTAGCCGTAACCGAGCAGGGCGACGCGATTGCCGGAAGCGAGGAGCTCTCCTTTGCCGATCGGCAGCAGCTCCGGCTTCGCCGGCAGCTCCGCGCCCTCGGCCGCTCCGCGCGGGTAGCGCAGCGCCGCCGGGCCGTCGTGGGCGATCGCGGTGTGGAGCATGTGGACCAGCATCGCCTCATCCCGCGGCGCCATCACGACGACGTTCGGGATCGGCCGGAAGTAGGAGATGTCGAAGGCGCCGTGGTGGGTCGGGCCGTCGTCGCCGACGAGACCGGCGCGGTCCATCGCGAAGGTGACGTCGAGGTCCTGCAGGCAGACGTCGTGGACGATCTGGTCGAAGGCGCGCTGGAGGAAGGTCGAGTAGATCGCGCAGACCGGCTTCGCCCCCTGCAGGGCCAGGCCTGAAGCGAGGAGCACGGCGTTCTGCTCGGCGATGCCGACGTCGTAGTACTGCTCGGGGCGCTCGTCGCAGAGCTTCTGCAGGCCGGTCCCCCCCGCCATCGCCGCGGTGATCCCGATCACCCGCTCGTCGGCCTCGGCCTCGGCGACGATCGCGTCGGCGAAGACCTTCGTGTACTGCGGCGGCGCGCTCGGAGCGGGCGGCTTCTCCAATAGCTCGATCCCCTCCGGCGAGTCGGTTTCGGTCACCGGCACCGGTTTCGGCTCCTTCATCGCTGGGCGCCCTTCGACGATCGAGTTCGGCTTTGCCGCGTGCCACTCCTCCATCGACACCAGGCCGCCTTCCTCGGCGGGGGTGAAGCCCTTGCCCTTGACGGTGTGGATGTGGACGATCACCGGGCGGTCGGCGGCGAAGGCCTCGGTCAGCGCTTCGCGGAGGGCGTGCACGTCGTGGCCGTCGATCACCCCCAGGTAGGCGAGGTCGAGCTCCTCGAAGAAGAGCCCCGGAGCCCAGTAGGCCTTGATTGCCGACTTGATCTCCGGGCCCAGCCGCTCGATCCGTTTGCCGAGGCCGAGCGGCAGCTTCGTCAGCCGGTCCTCGACGCCCTCGCGGGCGTGCCAGAGGCGCGGGTTGAGGCGGATGCGGTTGAAGTAGCGAGAGAGGGCGCCGACGTTGGGCGAGATCGACATCCCGTTGTCGTTGAGGACGATCACGATCGGCGTCTGCAGGCCGCCGGCCGCGTGCAGCGCCTCGTAAGCGACGCCGCCGGTGAGGGCGCCGTCGCCGATCACCGCGGCGACCTTGCCGTCGGGGCCGATGCCCTTGCGCATCGCCTCCTTCAGCCCGACCGCGTAGCCGATCGAGGTCGAAGCATGTCCCGCGCCCATGATGTCGTGCTCAGACTCGGCGATCGAGCAGAACGGGGCGAGGCCGTCGTACTGGCGAATCGTCGGCAACCGGTCGCGGCGGCCGGTGAGGATCTTGTGCGGGTAGGCCTGGTGGCCGACGTCCCAGAGGACCTTGTCCCGCGGCGAGTCGAGCAGGCTGTGAAGGGCGACGGCCAGCTCGCAGGTGCCGAGGTTGGCACCGAAGTGACCGCCGATCTCACCGATCGTGTCGATGATGTAGGTGCGCATCTCCTGCGCGACCTGCTGCAGCTGCTCGTCGTCGAGGCCGTGCAGGTCGGCCGGGCCGTCGATCCCCGGCAGCAGCGGCTCCTTCGTCTGGTCTTTGTCTTCTTCGTGGCCCTGGGTGGGGGGCTTTTCGGTCATTCGTTCCTCGTGAAGATGTAGTCGGCGACGCGCCTCAGGTCCTCGGTCTCGCCGGTGGCTTCGGCCAGCGCCGCAGTTGCCTTCTGATGGCTTTGAGCGGCGAGCTCGCGCGCCCGCTCGAGGCCGAAAAGGCTGACGTAGGTGAGTTTGCCATGTCTCTCGTCGCTTCCATGGGGCTTGCCGAGCTGCTCGTCTGACTCGGTCACGTCGAGGATGTCATCGACGATCTGGAACAGCACGCCCAGCTCGTCGGCGAAACGGCGATAAGGCATTGTCTCAGGTTCGGCGGCTCCCTCGAGCAAAAGGACGACGTTGACGCTGGCGGCGATCAGGCGCCCGGTCTTCAGCGCGTGCAGGGCCCGCAGCCCCTCGGCATCCGTCTGGGCGCCGATCACGTCGACGTACTGGCCGCCGACCATGCCGTCGACCCCGGTCGCCGCGGCCAGCTCGCGCAGCGCCGCCAGGACGCGCGCCGGGTCTCCGGGCTGCTCGCAGAAGAGGCGCATCGCCTCGGCGAAGAGGCCGTCGCCGGCGAGGATCGCGACGTCCTCGCCGAACTTGACGTGTGAAGTGGGCAGGCCACGACGGAGATCGTCGTCGTCCATCGCCGGCAGGTCGTCGTGGATCAGCGAGTAGGTGTGGATCAGCTCGATCGCGCAGGCGACCGGCAGAAAGCGCTCCGGCTCAGACCCCAGGGCGCGGGCGGTGGCGAGGGCGAGGACCGGCCGCACCCGCTTGCCGCCCGCCAGCAGCGAATAGCGCATCGCCTCCTCGAGTCCGGCGGTGGGTGCCGCGGTCGAGAAGCTCAGCTCTGCGAGCGCACCATCAACGAGAGTGCGCAGGTCCTCGGGGTAGGTCACTCCGCAGACGCCTGCTGGCGAGCCTCGCGATTGGCCTCCTCGACCGCCTCGGCGGCAAGGTCGGCGGCCTCGGAGGCCAGCTGGGCGGCGCGCTCGTCGCCGACTTCGTCGCTCTCGAGCTCAGCGGTGATCTGACGGAGGCGATCGCTGATCTCCCGCAAGCGCAGGTTCATGCCGCCGCCCCCCGCTCGCGGACAACGGCCCCGAGGATCCCGTTGACGAACCTGGGCGCCTCGGCGCCGCAGTACTCCTTGGCCAGCTCGACCGCCTCGTTGATCGCGACCTCGGCCGGGGTGTCCATGAAATCGATCTCGTAGAGGGCCACGCGCATCACGTTCAGGTCCAGCGGGGCGATCCGGTCGACGGTCCACCCCTTCGCATGGGCGGCGATGATGTCATCGAGCTCTTCGCGATGCTCGTCGACCCCCTCCGCCAGCTCCCTGGTCAGCGGCCGCGCCTCGCCCAGCAGCTCCTCCAGCGGACGCCCGGTGACGTCGCGCTGGTAGTTGACGAAGACGGCGTCGCGCCGCTGGTCGGACCTACGCATCAGCCCATTCTGTCAGCGCCGCGCTCAGGCGCGGGAGACGTACTCGCCGCTGCGGGTGTCGACCCGCACCGTGTCGCCCTCTTCGATGAAGAGCGGGACCTGGACGACGACGCCGGACTCCAGCGTCGCCGGCTTGTTGCCGCCGCCGGAGGCGGTGTCGCCCCTGAGGCCGGGGTCGGTCTGGGTGACCTTGAGCTCGATCGCGCTCGGCACCTGGACGTCGCTCGGCTGCTCGTCGACGAAGAGGATGTCGACGTCTGCGTTCGGCAGCACCCACTTCATCGAGTCCCCCAGCGAGTCCATCGGGATTTCGATCTGTTCGTAGCTCTGCGAGTCCATGAAGACCGCCTGCTCGCCGGAGTCGTAGAGGTACTGCATCTTTTTCGATTCGGTCCGCACCGGGCGGAACTTCTCCCCCGCCCTGAAGGTTTTGTCGATCACCGAGCCGTCCTCGATCCGGCGCAGCTTCGTCCGCACGAACGCCCCGCCCTTGCCCGGCTTGACGTGCTGGAACTCGATGATCTTCCAGATCTTCCCGTCGATCTCGATATGGGTGCCGTTCTTGAATTGGTTGGTGCTGATCGTCATCGGCGGCGAATCCTAAAGCGTGATCTCAACCGGCGGTTGCGAGGCGGCGGATGGCCTCCTCGGGATCGGGAAAGACCTCGCCGCGGACGAACCTTCCTCCTTCGAGGTCCCAGATCCAGGCGACCGGGACATCGCGGATGCCCAGCGGGCGGCTGCGGGCGTAGACGCGGCCGCGGACCAGCAACGAGCCGCCGCGCC
>JBQCHW010000114.1:0-2560 GCA_051954315.1 Solirubrobacterales bacterium | reverse complement strand
CGTAGCCCCCGTCGGCGGCGCAGAGGATGGGGACGTCACAGCTGGCGCCGGTGGTCTCCCATCCCTCGGCGCTGCCGTTGAACCCGTTTCCACCCGCTGGGTAGACCTCGGGGGCAGCCACTGCCGGGGTCGCAAGCGCGGTCATCGCCGCGATTGCGAGTGAGGCCAGCGCAAGCCCTCCTTTCCAGGATCGCATCGAAAACTCCTTTCGAGATGTGCGTCCCGCCCCAACGGCGGCCGCTAATCCCGAACTACCCAGTACTGAGTAGAGAGGTCATGTCTTGGACGAATGCCCGACGAGCCGGCGAGATCCAACCGCGGCGTACAATCCCCGAGCCCGGGCGCGTAGCTCAGTGGGAGAGCGCTCGCTTCACACGCGAGAGGTCGCTGGTTCGAAACCAGCCGTGCCCATCCGGGAGGAAGCGGTCTAGGGCTTGGTCACGTGCTTGTTCGTGAGGCGCCTCGATTTGCCCCCGATTACTCCCACGAGGTTTCCTGCCCTGTTCCATTCGAGCCGCAAGGCGCCGTAATCGAGCATCTTGTGGTGGTTTGCGCAGAGGACGAAGAGGTTGTCCTTGACGTCGATGTTGGCTTCACGCAGGGCCATCGGCTTGAGGTGGGCGGCCTCGCAGTAGGGCTTGCCGTTGCGCTGCTGAAACGTGAAGCCGCAGTACTGGCACTTGCCTTCGTAGAGCTTCTTCAGCTTCTCCACCAGCTTGTAGTTCCGCTGCAGCGTCTCGACGGTTCGCGTGATCGATTTCGGCTTCTCGGAACTCGAGAAAGCTTCGACTTCTTGGCGTAGTTGGCGTTCGGAGATCTCGCCCAGCCGATCGAGGAGGGCGGCGGCCTCCATCTCGTCCCCGGCCCGCACGGCTTCGATCGCGAGGCGGAGCTGGTGGCCCCGGTCGGCCAGTTGCTCCAGGAACAACTCGATGCTGCCGAACTCTTTCTCGACGTTGGGTCGTACCCTGGAGAAGCCCTGCACGTAGTTGCCCGGCTCATACCCCAGCCGTTCGTTGAGGCTGAGGCGAGGAATGTCCACCTGCCGCACCTCGTCGAGCAGGTACATGTACTCCCAGGTCTCGCCTTCATCCTCTCCCCACAGCCGCCGGGCCACCCGTGGCGAGTGCTCCTTGGCGAGAACCCGCGCGGCAACCGGAAACAGCCCGTCGAAGCCGAAGAGGACCCAGTCGCCCCGCTCCATCCTGCGCCAGGTGCCGACGTGGCGGTCGTCCCGGCCGGCTTTGGTCCCCCAGACCCGGACGCCGCCACGAACCTTCCCGGCAAGCGCGACCAGGGCGGGGTCGAGGCCTTTCAGGTCCTGGTCCGGGACCGGTCGGCGGATCGTCCGCTCGAAGTTCTTCCGGGCAGTCGACTCGCCGGCGGGGACCAGGAACAACTGGCTCATAGCTCGGAGTGCTTGCGGGCGCTGCCACGGACCTTCTCGACCGGATAGCGCTCCTCGTTGATCTCGATCTTGCGGCCGACGGCGCCGAGCACATCGATGTCGGCCCTATTCGCGAAGTTCAGGCACTGGATCATCACGTCGGCCAGCTCGTCTTCGACCTGCGCCCGCCGCTCGTCAAGGACCGCCTCGTCGCCCTTCCCCGAACTCCAGAGGAACAGCTCCAGCAACTCGGCCGCCTCGACGGAGATCGCCTTTGCGAGGTTTCCCGGCGAGTGGAACTGGGCCCAGTCGCGCTCGTCGCGAAAGCGCTCGAGCCTGGCCTGCACCATGGCGATGTCCGAAGTCCCCTCCACGAATCCCAGGGTAGGCACAACGGCGGCTGTCTACCCTCTCCCGATGAGTCGTGTCCACCTGCTCGAGCGCCGCCAGCGGATCGAGCTGCCGATCGACCGCGTCTTCGACTTCTATGGCGACGCGCTCAACCTCGAGCGGATCACGCCGCCCTGGCTGGGTTTCGAGGTGACGACGCCGCGCCCGATCGAGATGGGCGTGGGGACGTTGATCGAGTACCGGTTGAAGCTGCACCGGGTGCCGGTGCGGTGGCGAACTCGGATCGAGGCCTGGGAACCGCCGCGGCAATTCGTCGACGCGCAGATCAAGGGGCCCTACTCGCTCTGGGAGCACACGCACACCTTCGAGGAGGACGGGCCGGGGGCGACGATCATCCGCGACCGGGTCCGCTACTCGATCCCGTTCGGGCCGCTGGGCGATCTGACGGACCGGCTGCTGGTGCGGCGCGACCTGAAGCAGATCTTCGACTACCGCCGCGACGCGGTGGCGCGCGAGCTGGCGGGCGGCGGAGCAGGCACCTCTACGTAGTCGCAGGCGGGAAACGCGCGGCCGAACGCCGATGGCGGGCCACCACCTCGCGGCTAGCTTCCCGGCTGTGGATGCGACGGGAGCTCGGGAACCACAGCTGCGTGACGCCTTCGTGCCGAGCCGGCGTGTGCGGTTGGCCAGCGACGTGGCCGGGGTCTGCGCGGTTCTCCTGCTGCTCGGGCTGCTCGGCGCCGCCTTCACTTGGTGGGGGCGGTCTGACCTGTTCGACCTGGCGAGCAACTCGCTCGAGTCGGTGAAGATGGGGACCGGGTT
>JBQCHW010000113.1:0-7579 GCA_051954315.1 Solirubrobacterales bacterium | reverse complement strand
GGATCGCCGATGTCCGCGCGCACGTCCATCACGTAGCCGGCAACCTTGGCGTAGAGATCACTCGTCTCGAAGGCTTCCAGCGTCGCATTCGTTTCCAGACGACGTGCCTCGGTGGCGAGGGCGATCGCGCGCTGCAGTGCGCTTTCGAAGCTCGGCTCGGCCTCGGACGGGAGTCCGGCTGCCTCGCAGGTGGCGGCAAGCTCGGCTGCGGGACGGGAGCGAGCGCCGGGACGGCCGTGGCCTTCCAGCGCCGCCGCGGGCAGCTCGGTGCAGACCGCCCGCTCCAGCGCCGTCGCCAGCGCCGCGACCATCGCCTCGGCGTCCTTGTCGGCGAGCACCGCCAGGCAGGCGACGACGCGCCGGCCCTCGGCAACAACTGGCAAAGAGCGGGCCAGGGCTGCCGCGCCAGCCGGATTATGGGCGGCGTCGACGAAAACCGGCGGCGATTCCGTGAGCTGCTCGAGCCGCCCGGGCACTGTGACGCTGGCGGCGACCTCGATCGCCAGCTCGAGCTCGAAGCGGCCGAGGAAAGCCTCCGCCGCCGCGCAGGCGATCGCGAAATTGCGGCGCTGGAACTCGCCAGGCGCCCGCAGGTGAACCTCGAACCGCGGCTCCGGCGGAGCCAGCACCAGGCGCGCGTTGCGCTCGTGCGCCGTCGCTTCGGCCAGCTCCCGCACCTCGTGGGAGACCTCGCCCAGCACCAGCGTCGTCTGGTCCCGCAGGACCGCGAGCTTCTCCGCCGCGATCTCGACCTCGGTCTCCCCCAGCCACTCGGTGTGGTCGAGCCCGATCGAGGTGAGGACGGTGACCTTGGAGGGGATCGTGTTGGTTGCGTCGAGGCGACCGCCGAGCCCGGCCTCGATCACTCCGGCCCGGACCCGAGCGTTGGCGAGGGCCACGAAGCTCGCCGCCGTCGCCGCCTCGAACTGGGTCACCGCCTCCCCCTCCTCCAGGGTCCGGTTCACCCCCTCCGCCGCCCGCGCCACCTGCTCGACCGCCTGCGCCCAGACCTCCGGCGCCACCTCCTCGCCGTGGACGAGCGTGCGCTGGGACCAGCGTTCGGTGTGGGGAGAGACGCAGGCGCCGGCGCCGACCCCGTGCGCCTCCAGCAGCGCCGCGGTCATCCGCGTCACCGAGGACTTGCCGTTGGTGCCGACGACGTGGATCGAGGCGAAGCGGTGCTGCGGCATCCCCAGCGCCGTGCTCAGCTTGCGCATCCGCTCGAGCCCGAGTCGCCAGCCGACCGGCTCAAGGGAGTTCAGGTAGGCCTCCGGGTCCAAGGTCAGTCGGCGGCGCCGCCGCGCCGCCTAGCTCAGCTCGGCGAGTTCGTTGCGGTAGCGCTCCAGCTTGCCCCGCTCCTCCTCGACCACCTCGGCCGGCGCCTTGGCGACGAACTTCTCGTTGCCGAGTTTGCGCTCGCCGCGCTCGACCTCGGCCTGCAGTTCCTCGCGGCGCTTGTCGAGCCGCGCGGCCACCGCCTCGGCGTCGAGCTGGTCGGAGTCGAGGACGCGCACCGGGCCTACCGAGGCGACCGGCTCCGCCCCCGCCCCGTCGAACTCGAAGCGGGAGAGGCGGGCGACGAAGTCGGGCGGTTCCACCCCGTCGACGACGGCAGGCAGCGTCGCCCCGACCGGGACGCCGGCGAGGTCACGCCAGGCGCGCAGGCGCTGGGTCAGCCGGATCCCGCTCTCCACGTCTTCCTCAGCGGCGTCGTCGAAGAGCGACTCGTCCGCGGTCGGGAAGACGTGGACGGCGAGGTGGCCCTGGCGGGCCGGGTGGAAGTTCCAGATCTCCTCGGTGACGAACGGCATCGTCGGGTGCAGCAATGCCAGCACCCGTTCCAGTGCATAGAGCAGCGTCGCCGAGACCTCAGCCTCGCCGTCGTAGAGGCGCGGCTTGACGATCTCCAGGTACCAGTCGCAGAGGTCGCGCCAGAAGAACGAATAGGCCTCCTGGACGGCGTGGGCGAAGTCGTAGGTCTCGAGCTTCTCGGTCACCGAGGCGATGGTCCGCTCCAAGCGCGAGAGCAGCCAGCGGTCCTCGACGCAGGTCGGTTGCGGCGCCGGCTCGACCTCGGCGGCATTCAGCAGGATCAACCGGCTCGCGTTCCAGAGCTTGTTGGCGAGGTCGCGGCCCTGCTGGACCTTGGCGTCGGAGAAGCGGACGTCCTGGGTCGAGGACATCGCCAGGAGGCCGAAGCGCAGGGCGTCAGCCCCGTGGACGTCGATTTCCTCCAGCGGGTCGATCCCGGTGCCGAGGCTCTTCGACATCCTCCGCCCGTCTCGGGCCTGGATCACCGAGTGGACGTAGACGTCGCGGAAGGGGATCGTGCCGGGGAACTCGAGCCCGGTCATGATCATCCGCGCCACCCAGAGGAAGAGAATCTCCCGCGCCGTGGTCAGGAAGCTGGTCGGGTAGAAGGCGCGCAGCTCGGGGGTGTCGTCGGGCCAGCCGAGGGTGGCGAAGGGCCAGATCGCCGAGCTGAACCAGGTGTCGAGCACGTCCTCCTCCTGGCGCAGCTCGCCGCCGCAGGCGCCGCAGCGCTCGGGCTCGGCTTCGGCGACGATCGTCTCGCCGCAGGAGTCGCAGTACCAGACGGGGATCCGGTGTCCCCACCAAAGCTGGCGCGAGACGCACCAGGGCCGGATCTCCCGCATCCAGTCGAGGTAGACGCGCTTCCACTGCGGCGGCGTGATCCGTACCTCGTCGCGTTCGACGACTTCGATCGCCGGCCGGGCCAGCTCGTCCATGCGGCAGAACCACTGCAGCGAGATCAGCGGCTCGATCCGCTCTCCCGAGCGGTGGCTGAACGGGACCGAGTGGGTGTAGGGCTCCTCGGCGCGCAGGCGACCCTCCTCGCGCAGCGCCTCGACCACCGCCTCCTGCGCCTCGGCCGCGGTCAGGCCGGCGAAGCGGCCGGCCTCCTCGGTCATCCGCCCGTCGGGGCCGATCACCCCGATCTCCTCGAGCTTGTGCTTGCGGCCGATCTCGAAGTCGTTGGGATCGTGGCCGGGGGTGATCTTCAGCGCCCCGGTCCCGAACTCGACGTCGACGTGGTCGTCGGCGATCACCGGAATCCGGCGCCCGACCAGCGGCAGGACAACGTGCTGGCCGACGAGGTCGCGGTAGCGCTCGTCGTCGGGGTTCACGGCGACGGCGGTGTCGGCGAGCATCGTCTCCGGCCGCACGGTGGCGACCGTCAGCACCCGGTCTGAGTCCTCGACCGGGTAGTCGATCGAGTAGAGGACGTCCTCGACCTCGCGGTTCTCGACCTCGAGGTCGGAGATCGCCGAATGTGAGCCCGGGTCCCAGTTGACCATGTAGTTGTCGCGGTAGATGTAGCCCTTGTCGAAGAGCTGCTTGAAGACCCGATAGACCGCCTTCACGTAGCCCTCGTCGAGGGTGAAGCGCTCGCGCTCGTAGTCGCAGGAGGCGCCGAGCCGCTTGTACTGCTCGACGATCCGCGAGCCGTACTCGGCTTTCCACTCCCAGACCCGCTGAACGAAGGCCTCGCGCCCGAGTTCGTGGCGCGTCTTGCCTTCTTTCTTGAGGTCTTTCTCGACCACCGCCTGGGTGGCGATCCCGGCGTGGTCGGTACCGAGGATCCAGAGCGTGTTCTTGCCCCGCATCCGGTTCATCCGCACCAGCGCGTCCTGCATCGAGCCGTTCAGCGCGTGCCCCATATGCAGGGCCCCGGTGACGTTCGGCGGCGGGATCGCGACCGAGAAGTTCTCCTCCGGCGTCCCCTCGGCGGCCGGGTGGAAGTAACCGCCCTCGATCCACTCGCGGAAGATCCGCGCCTCGACCTCGCCCGGGTCGTAGCGGGTGGTGCTCTCCAGTTTTTGCCGGTCCCCCGCGCTCACGGGGGCGAGTCTAAAGACGCTATGCGGTTTCTTCGCTGAGGCCCGGATCGGCGGGGCCGATGTCCTGCTGGACCGCCTCGGTCACCAACGTCGGGCGGCGGCCCTCGCTGATCGTCTCCTTGGTGACGACGCACTTGGTGACGTCGCGGCGCGAGGGCAGCTCGAACTGGACGTCGAGCAGCGTCTCCTCGAGGATCGAGCGTAGACCGCGGGCGCCGGTCTCGCGCTCCAGGGCTTTGTCGGCGATCGCCTCGAGGCTGTCCTCGGAGAAGACCAGCTCGATGTCGTCGAACTCGAAGAAGCGCTGGAACTGGCGGGTCAGGGCGTGCTTGGGCTCGGTGAGGATCGTGCAGAGATCGTCGCGGCTGAGCTGGTGGATCGCGGTGATCACCGGCAGGCGGCCGATGAACTCGGGGATCAGGCCGTACTCGACCAGGTCCTCGGGCAGCACCTGCTCGAACCACTCGCCAGCGTCCTTCTTTTGGCGGGAGGAGATTTCGGCGCCGAAGCCGATGCCGCGGTCCCCAACCCGGCGCTCGATCACCTTGTCGAGCTCGGCGAAGGAACCGCCGCAGACGAAGAGGATGTTGGTGGTGTCGATCGTCAGGAACTCCTGGTGGGGGTGCTTGCGCCCGCCCTGCGGCGGCACCGAGGCGGTGGTCCCCTCGAGGATCTTCAGCAGCGCCTGCTGGACGCCTTCGCCGGAGACGTCGCGGGTGATCGACGGGTTGTCGGCTTTGCGCGCGATCTTGTCGATCTCGTCGATGTAGATGATCCCGGTTTCGGCCTTTTTGACGTCGAAGTCGGCGGCCTGGATCAGCTTCAGGAGGATGTTCTCGACGTCCTCGCCGACGTAGCCGGCCTCGGTCAACGCGGTCGCGTCGGCGATCGCGAAGGGGACGTTGAGGATCCGGGCCAGCGTCTGCGCCAGCAGCGTCTTGCCGCAGCCGGTCGGGCCCAGCATCATGATGTTCGACTTCTGCAGCTCGACGTCGGTCTCGTCGGACTGGGCGATCTGGACCCGCTTGTAGTGGTTGTAGACGGCGACGGAGAGCGAGCGCTTGGCGGCCTCCTGGCCGACCACGTACTCCTGCAGGACGTCGTAGATCTCCTGCGGTTTCGGCAGGTTCTCCAGTTCGAAGGCGGGCGGCGCCGTCAGCTCCTCGTCGATGATCTCGTTGCAGAGGTCGATGCACTCGTCGCAGATGTAGACGCCGGGGCCGGCGATCAGCTTTTTCACCTGACGCTGCGACTTGCCGCAGAAGCTGCAGAGGAGCTGCTCGTTCGAGTCTGAAGGACGTGCCAGCGGGATCCCCTCCTAACGGGATGTTCTCTTTCCTCCGGCGGCGTCCCAAAGCTTAGACGGGGACTGGTGCCGGTCCGTGGGGGTCTTTACGGCATCGGCGCGGGCGTCCCTGCACATGAGCGCAGGCTTGCGTCTCGCTACCGTGGGCGGGTGGCCGAGATCGAGATCGCGCCGATCGCCGACGGAGAGTTCGAGGAGCTGCTGCCGCTGATCGCCGCCTACCAGCGCTTCTACGAGGTCGCCGATAGACGAGGGGCGCAACCGCGCCTTCTTCCGCCGTTTCCTCGCCCCCAGCGAGGACGGGCTGCTGCTCGGCGCCCGCCGCGAGGGGCGGCTGGACGGCTACGCCTGCCTCTACTGGCACTTCAGCTCCCTGGAGGCGGTCGAGAGCGTCCTGATGAACGACCTCTACGTAACCGAAGAGGCCCGCGGCGAGGGCGTCGGCCGCGCCCTGATCGAGGCCACCGACGAAGTCGCCCGCGAGCGCGGCGTCCCCTTCGTCGAGTGGTCGACCGCCCCCGACAACCACACCGCCCAGCGCCTCTACGACTCGACCGGTGCCGAGCGCTCGGAGTGGTTCAGCTACGAACTGCGGGTTGATGCCTGAGTTCGAGCTGGTCCCGGTCGGCCGCGACGATCCGGAGGTGCGGCGGCTCTATGCGGACTTCGTGCGCGAGGCCGACGGGCCGCTGGTCTACGACCGCGAGGATGCGGGCGTAGACCTCGACGAGGAGATCGCGAAGGGGCCGCCGCCGGACTTGGTGCCGCCGAACGGGGTGCTGCTGCTGGCGCGGGCCGACGGTGAGCCGGCCGGTCTCGGCGGTGTCCGCTACTTGAACACGGAGATCGCCGAGGTGAAGAGCATGTACGTGGCGCCTGCCTTCCGCGGCACCGGCCTCGGCCGCCAGATCCTCGCCCGGCTCGACGAGATCGCCCTTGAGCACGGCTGCCGCGCCGTCCGCCTCGACACCTCCGACTACCTCACCCCCGCCGTCGGCCTCTACCGCTCCGCCGGCTACCGCGAAGTCCCGGCCTACAACGAGAACCCGAAAGCCGACCTTTGGTTCGAGCGTCAGCTGTAGCGGTCCCAGCGGCGCAGGTCGGGTTCGGGGTTGACGGCGACGCCGTGGGCGTGGATCTCGAAGTGGAGGTGACAGCCGAGCCCGCGGGCATTGCCGGTTTCGCCGACCGCGCCGACCCGCTCCCCCTCCCACACCCGCTCGCCCTTCTTTACGCGAGCCGGGCGCGGCATGTGGGCGTAGAAGTAGCTGCGGGTCTCGCCTTCGCCGTGGAGCAGCAGGTAGTTGCCGTAGAGGACGGGGTCGTAGCCCTGCTGCAGGACCCGGCCGTTGCGAACCGCGACCAGCGGCGTGCCGCAGGCGGCGGTGATGTCGAAGCCTTCGTGGATGCGGCCGCCGCTGCGCGGAGCGTGGTAGGTGCCGACCGCGCCGCGAATGCCGTGCGGGCCCTGGACCGGGAAGACGTGGCCGAAGTAGGAGACGCCGCCGTCGGCGCTTCGGATTGCCGCGGAGGCGGGCGGAGCCGCAACAATTGCGAGAGTCAGCGCGAGGAGGAAGAGGCGCTTCAGTGGTGCTCGATCACGCGGTCGACGATGTTGTACTCCTTCGCCTCCTCCGCGCTCATGAAGTAGTCGCGTTCGGTGTCTTTGGTGACTTTGTCGAACGACTGACCGGTGTGCTGGGCGATGATCTCGTCGAGGCGCCGGCGGACTTCGATGATCTCTTTGGCGTGGATCTCGATGTCGGTCGCCTGGCCCTGGAAGCCGGCGGAGACCTGATGGATGAGGATCTTCGAGTTCGGCAGCGCCATCCGCTTGCCGGCCGCGCCGCCGCTCAACAGCAGCGCCCCCATGCTCATCGCAATGCCGACGCAGATCGTCTGCACGTCGGGTTTTATGAACTGCATCGTGTCGTAGATCGCGAGGCCGGCATAAACCGAGCCACCCGGCGAGTTGATGTAGAGGCTGATGTCCTTGTCCGGGTCCTCGGACTCCAGGTGCAGCATCTGGGCGACGATCAGGTTGGCGATGTCGTCGTTGACCGGGGTCCCGAGGAAGATGATCCGCTCGCCCAACAGGCGCGAGTAGATGTCGAACGCACGCTCGCCGCGCGACGTCTGCTCGACCACCATCGGGATCAAAGGGCTCATCGCCCGCACTCTATAGAAGCCGTCAGGCGTGCCTGCGGGCTGCAGCTAGAGGGACCAAGGTCTCCTGTAGAGGGGTCCGGGGGTCCTCTGAGTGAATTTGTCGCGGCCCTATCGGGCCATGCTCCGGAAGATGCTGCCCGCCTATGGCGGGCAGGAACCAGATTGCATATCGCCCGAACATTCCCTCAGAGGACCCCCGGACCCCTGAGCGACACGTTCTGGTTGACGCTGCTTTCGCGGG
>JBQCHW010000112.1:0-3050 GCA_051954315.1 Solirubrobacterales bacterium | reverse complement strand
TGCGCATGATCGGAGCCGTCGACGCTAACCAGGATGTTGCGGAACATGGCGTTCTCCCGAAATGCTTGGCATGCCAAACATTAGCATGCCAGGGTATACTCGGCAAGTGCCAATGCAAGGTCCGGAGTGCGACGATTTCTTGGCCGGCTTCGATGCGCTTGCGCAGGCGGTGCGGCGAGCGCGCGGAGCCAATGGGCACGCCGCCGACGGTGGCCTGACTCTCTCCCAATACGGCCTGCTCGAGGGGCTGGCCAACCGCCGTGCGGCGCGGGTCCAAGAGCTCGCCGAAGCGGCCGGGATCAGCGCATCGACGGCCACCCGCATCCTCGACGCGCTCGAGCGTCGTGGGATCGTGCGGCGAACGCGCTCGAGTCAGGACCGTCGCGCGGTCGCGGTCTTCCTTGAGCGGCATCTGGCACCAGCCCCGCCCCACCATGCGACCGGCGAGGCGGACGAAGAACAGCGAGGTGAGCTCGTAGCGGGTATCCCGCCAGACCCCGAGCCGGAAGGCCGCGGGCGAGCAGCGGTCGTCGTTGCCCCAGATCTGCCGCTCGATCGAATCGGTGAGCTCGGAGAATTCCCGGAAGTCCGCCCCATCCTCATCGTGGATGGAGGCGGGCAGTCGAAGACGCTGCACCCCGTGCTGGGAGCTCATGGGGCCAGTCTCACAAACGCCCCGTACATGCACAACGCCCCTCCCCGCGGACTGCGGGAAGGGGCGTTGCGTGGGAAAGCTCGATCAGCCCTCGGTATTGATCTTCTCGGGCTTCCGGGACTTACGTCGGGCGAGCGCCTCATTCTTCGGCGCTCACCCTCCGTGCGTTCCTCAGCCCTCGAGGAGAACGCGGGTCACGTTCGGGTCCATCGGAACGCCGGGACCGAACGTCGTCGCCACTGTGGCCTTCTGGATGTAGCGG
Organism: Solirubrobacterales bacterium; assembly: GCA_051954315.1. Classification (GTDB taxonomy): domain Bacteria; phylum Actinomycetota; class Thermoleophilia; order Solirubrobacterales; family 70-9; genus VAYN01. Next base: position 2,133 of record JBQCHW010000112.1, on the reverse strand, counting down.
CCCTTCGAAGCCGACGGCTTGAGGCGAAGCACCTCATCGAGCGCGGCCGCGTAGTTCTCGGCCAGCTGGCGCGGGTCGAACGAGGTCTTGCCGATGATGAAATGCAGGTTGGCGTGCTTGTCGACGCGGAAGTCGATCTTGCCGCCCTTGATGTCCGTCACGGCCTTCGCGACGTCCGGGGTCACCGTGCCGGTCTTGGGGTTCGGCATGAGGTTGCGGGGACCGAGGATGCGGCCCAGGCGGCCGACCTTGCCCATGAGCTCCGGGGTGGCCACGGCGGCGTCGAAGTCGGTCCAGCCCCCCTGGATGCGCTCAATCAGGTCGTCCGAACCGACGAAGTCGGCGCCAGCGGCCTCGGCCGCTGCAGCCTTGTCGCCGGTCGCGAAGACGAGGACGCGAGCGGTCTTGCCGGTGCCGTGCGGGAGGTTGACCGTGCCGCGGACCATCTGGTCCGCCTTGCGGGGGTCGACGCCGAGGCGGAAGGCGACCTCAACGGTCGCGTCCGTCTTCGAGGGGTTGATCTCCTTGGCGAGGGCGATACCCTCCGCCGGAGCGTACAGCTTGCCGGTCTCGATCTTCGCGGCCGCTGCCTCGTATGCTTTGCTGCGCTTTGCCATGCTGCTCTGTTTCTCCTTGTGCAGTTGTGGTCTCAATGGGCCGCGCTCGGCCCTGCCACGGACGACGGCGGAAATCGCCGTGCGTCATTTGTCTTCAGTGAGAGGAAGGCCGTCAGCCTTCTACGGTGATACCCATGCTGCGGGCCGTGCCCGCGATGATCTTCTTCGCGGCCTCGACGTCATTCGCGTTGAGGTCCTCAAGCTTGGTCTTGGCGATCTCCTCGACCTGAGCGTCCGTCAGCTTCGCCACCTTCACAGTGTGCGGGGTCGCGGAACCCTTGGGAACGCCCGCAGCCTTCTTGATGAGCTCGGCCGCCGGCGGGGTCTTGGTGATGAATGTGAAGGAGCGGTCTTCGTAGACCGTGATCTCCACGGGGATGACGTTGCCGCGCTGGGATTCCGTCGCGGCGTTGTACGCCTTGCAGAACTCCATGATGTTGACACCGTGCTGGCCGAGCGCAGGACCGATCGGCGGGGCCGGGTTGGCGGCGCCTGCCTGGATCTGCAGCTTGATGAGGCCGGTGACCTTCTTCTTGGGAGCCAATGTAGGGTCCTTTTCTTCCTTACGCTTCCTGGAGCAGCAGGAGCGCCGCCCAGGTGGTGACCGCCATGGCGAGGCAGTCGACCGCCCCGGCACCGGTAGGCATCCGGTCCCGGGGCGAAGTCTTCAATTGTACGGCCCGCGCCGCTGTGCAGCGTCCTAGATCTTCGCGACCTGGTTGAACGCGAGCGTCACGGGGGTCTCGCGCTCGAAGATCGAGACGAGGACCACGAGGGTCTGCGACTCGGGCTTGATCTCCGAGATGGTCGCCGGGAGGGTCTCGAACGGGCCCTCCTTGACGATGACCGACTCGCCGACCTCGAAGTCGACGGCGACCGGGGCGGCCTGGGCCTTCTGGCCCGCCTTGCCCGCGGCCTTCGCCTCGGCGGCCTGCTCCTGCTCGAACACCGGGGCGAGCATCGAGAAGACCTCGTCGAGGGTCAGCGGGACCGGGTTGTGGGCGTTGCCCACGAAGCCGGTGACGCCCGGGGTGTGGCGGACGGCGCCCCACGAGGCGTCCGTGAGGTCCATGCGCACGAGCACGTAGCCCGGGATGCGGACCCGGTTCACGATCTTGCGCTGGGCGTTCTTGATCTCGACGACTTCCTCCATCGGGACCTGGATCTCGAAGATGTAGTCTTCCATGTCCAGCGTCTGGATGCGGGTCTCGAGGTTCGACTTCACGCGGTTCTCGTAGCCCGCGTAGGAGTGGATTACGTACCAGTCGCCCGGCTGGCGGCGCAGCTTGGCCCGGAAGTCCTCGGCAGCCTTCGCGGCGGCCTCGGCCGGGTCGATCTCCTCGGCGGCCTCCGCGCCCTCGGCGACGTCCTCGCCCGCGGGGGCGGCGTCGTCGTGCGCGGCCTCCCCACCAGGAGCGGCCTCCTCAGCCTCGGCCTCCTCAGCGGGAGCCTCCTCGGCTTCCTCAGCCTCGGCCTCCTCGGCCGGGGCCTCTACGGCCTCGGCCGTCTCGGAGAG
>JBQCHW010000111.1:0-12778 GCA_051954315.1 Solirubrobacterales bacterium | reverse complement strand
GGCGCTGCCGGGTTCCAGCGCGATGCAGTTCTCGGCCGCGGAGCCGGCGTCGAAGCTGCCCGGGGTGGTCGAGGTGGAGATCGGCAGCGCCTGCCCGAGCACGATGTCGGCGTATTTGCGCCCGTTGGCGGTCGTGCGTTCGATCTCCTCCGGCGAGTAGGCGGGCGAGCCCCAGCGATCGACAGCTTCGAAGTACTTCTCGGCTTCGATCAGCGCCAGCGAGGCGGTGCCGGCGACGTCGACCGAAGCCAGGGTGAAGGTCGGGGCGACGTGGGGGCGGGCGATTTCCAGGGCCCCGAGGTCGGCGCGGGTGAGGACGCTCTGCTCCTTCTCCCAGGCGCCGCCTTCCTTCATCTTCGCCAGGTTGGGACCGATCGTCAGCAGCGCCACCGCCCCGGCCACCCACAGCGCCCGGCGGCTGAACGGCCAGGGCCGCAGCAGCTCGGCCGCCATCAGCAGGACGAAGACGGCGCCGGCGTAGACGTAGCGAGTGGCGGAGGCTTCGCGGCCCGGGATGTAGTTGAAGGAGGCCAGCAGCCAATAGGTGACCGCCGCCGCGCTGACCACCCAGAAGCCGCGCGAGAAGCCGGGGCGGCGCCACTGGCCGAAGGCGACAAGGGCGATCGCGGCAATCAGCAGCGGCCGGCCCCAGTCGTTCTGGCCGGGGCTGTTGATCGGGATCGTGCTGAGGCCGGCGAGGGAATCGAGTGAGGAAGCGAACCCTTCGAGCACGTACATCGGCGAGTTGAGGACGTTGACCAGGGTCATGTGGTGTTCGGCGTCGTGGCCCCAGCCGATGAACCAGGCGAGGTAGATGAAGAACGGCACCAGGAAGACGTAGGCCCGGCCCCAGCCGCGCTCGCGGCCGCGCAGCAGGAAGTCGACGAAGGCGGCGACGAGGAAGCAGACGCCGAGGCTGCCGGAGAGGACGCCTAGCGAGAGCATCAGGCAGGCCCAGGCGTCGCCGCGCGAGTCCTCGCGATCGAGCAGCAGCAAGGCCGCCAGCCCGAAGACGATCGGCAGCGTGAACTCGTTCTCGAACGGCCACAGCAGGACCGACCAGCCGGAGCCGAGGAAGAGCAGCAGCGCCGCCGCGATCACCGCCAGCCAGGGGTCGGTGCGTCGGCGCACGTAGACGAAGAGGAGGATCGCCGCCGCGAACAGGGTCAGCGCCATCGCCACCTGTTCGGGCGTGTTCGAGGTCATCCCGAAGACCGCCAGCAGCAGCTTGGTGATCGCCACCGGGATGACGACGATGTGCTCGTTGTGGGGGGCGAAGAAGGAGTCGGCGGAGAAGCTCTGGCGGTCGAGGAGGAAGGCGAAGGTGTCCTGGAAGTAGGTCACCCCCCACTGCGCCAAGGTCAGGGCGATCGCCGCCGCGACGAGCGTCGCCGCGAGGACCAATACGGGCGCGTTGCGCCTCCGGGCCGCCATCAAGCGCGCGAGTCTATTCCGCCGCCGCGGCGACCGGCGCGGTGCGCGGAGCCGGTTCGCGGCGGATCGCCACCCACAAGAAGGCGGCGAGGAAGGCGGCGGCGAGGACACCGGCCCAGGGCGAGTAGGAGCTCCCTTCCAGCGGTTCCAGCGAGGGGACGTAGATCGCCAGCATCAGCACCGCGTTGACGCCGAGCAGCCAGGCGCCGAAGCGGGGGAAGACCGCGCGGGCGCCGACCGCGGCGGCGGCGATCCCGAGGATCGGGATCGCCAGCGAGCCCTGGTGGATCACGGTCGAGGCGCGGGTGCCGCCGAACAGCAGCAGCGCCCAGGCAACGGCCCCGACCACGAAGGCGAGCAGGCAGCTCACCGCCAGCCCCCACTCGGCGGGATCGCGCCCGCGTCGCCGCCACCCCACCGCCATCGCGGCGAACCCGAGCAGCAGCGGTCCCAGCGAGGGCAGGAGGTTGAGGAATTGGATCGTCCGGACCCAGCCGAGCATCCCCGACCAGTGCCCGTCTTCGAGTTCGTGCTGGGCGGCTTCCACCATTTCCACGGTCGGCTTGCCGCCGGTGATCGCGACGAAGTTCTGGCCCTTCGCATGGAGGGCGCCGCCGAAGCCGACTTCTTCGTAGGAGTCGACGATCGTCTCCATCGTGCCGCGGTCGTCGATGTCGATGACGCCGCCGATCATCCACTTGGTGAGGCGGTTGCCGGGCGGGTCGCCGTACTTCTGGTAGGCCGACCAGGGCGCCATGAAGAGCAGCCCGACCGCAGCCGCGACCCCGAGCCAGCGCCAGCTCGGCAGCCCACGCCAGGCGGCGATCGCCAGCAGCGGGATGACGGCGAAAACGCTTGCCCCGTGCCCGAGCATCGCCAGCCCCAGCAGCGCCGCGAACAGCGCCCCGCCCCAGAGCTTGCCGCGGACCTCCTCCCAGAGCGGGGTCAGCACCAGCGCCGCGGCCGCCAGCAGCATCGCCGCCGGCAACAGCTTCGGCCAGACGAAGAAGCCGTTGACGAGGGCGAGGCCGCTGACCAGGACCGTCAGCATCGTCAGCGCCTTGGTCACCCGCCCCGCCCCGCCGGCGCAGAGCAGCGCCCAGAGGCCGACGATCCACAGCTGCTGCACGACGATCCCCATCACTTGGTAGTGCAGGCCGGTGGTGTCCCAGCCGAAGGTCCGCTCGAAGACCGCGTAGCCGACCTGCAGCGGCGGCCGGTCGCTGGCCAGCCATTCCCCCGGGAATACCGGCGGCGTGCCGTTGTGGCCGTGCTTGAAGAACCAGTCGGAGAAGAAGAGGGGGATGTTGTTGTCGAACGGCAGCTGGCCGGAGAAGCGGGTGGCGGAGGCGGCGAGCGGTTGGTCGCTGCCGCCGTGGAAGAAGCCGAGGTAGAGGAGGAAGGCGGAGCCGAGCGCCCAGAGCGCCAGCGGCGTCGCCAGCTGCCCCAGCAACGCCCGGTCGATGTCGCCGTCGTAGAGGCACCAGCCGGTCACCGCGACCGAGGCGAAGACGATGAAGAAGGAGACGGTCTGCCCGAGTTCGTGGCCGCCGTAATAGCTCCAGAAGGCGACCATCGCCGCGGCGCCGGAGGCCACCAGGCCCACCGCCAACAGGACCGGGACCCGCCGCTCACCCCTCCTGGCGGCGAACAGCGCCGCCGCCGCTCCTGGCAGCCCGGTCAGCAGGAGGTGGATCGCGAGCAGGACAAGGAGTTCGCCCTGCGTCATGGCCCGAAGGTTCGCAAATGCGGCGACGGAAGCGCCGCCCGATAGCGTTCCCGCACTCCATGTGCCCCGCCGCGATCGAGGTCGAAGACCTCCACAAGTCCTTCCGCATCCCCACCCAGCGGGTCGACTCGCTGAAAGAGCGGGTCGTTCACCCCTTCGCCTCCTCCGCCTATCGCGAGCTGCACGCGCTCGACGGCGTCTCCTTCGAGATCGAGCAGGGAGAGTTCTTCGGCATCGTCGGCCGCAACGGCTCCGGCAAGAGCACGCTGCTGAAGCTGCTGGCGAGCATCTACCGGGCCGATCGCGGCACGATCCGGATGGCCGGCCGCCTCGCCCCCTTCATCGAGCTCGGGGTCGGCTTCAACCACGACCTCACCGCGCGCGAAAACGTCGTCCTCAACGGGGTGATGATGGGCCTCAGCCCGCGGGAGATGCGGCGGCGGATGGAGGCGATCATCGACTTCGCCGAGCTCGGGGAATTCGCCGACCTGAAGCTGAAGAACTACTCCTCGGGGATGCTGGTGCGGCTGGCCTTCTCGGTGATGCTCGAGGCCGACGCCGACGTACTGCTGATCGACGAGGTGCTGGCGGTCGGCGACGCCGCCTTCCAGCAGAAGTGCGCCGACGCCTTCCGCGGGATGAAAAACCAGGGGAAGACGATCGTCCTCGTCACCCACGAGATGGCGACGGTCGAGGAGTACTGCCACCGGGCGATGCTGATCAGCGACGGGAAGGTCCAGAACATCGGCGACCCGGGCGAGGTCGGGCGCGACTACCTGCGGCTCAACTTCGAAGGCGAGGAACCGGCCGAGAAAGTCCTTCACGAGCAGACCGACGACGTGCGGATCGTCAGCCTCGGGCTCGAGGACGAGGGCGGCGCGGCGATCACCAACCTCGAGTACGGGCAGGAGATCCGCCTCCGGCTCGAGCTGGAGGCGCTGCGGGAGCTGCCCGGCCTCGACGTCGGCTTCCTGGTCGCCAACGCCGACGGCGTCGACGTCCTCAACTTCGGCATCCCGGTCGGCGAGAAGGAGCGGGCGCGAGAGGTCGCGGCCGGCGAGCGGGTGACGGTCCGCGCGCAGGTCCAGAACCACCTCGCCGGCGGCCGCTACTTCGTCCACTGCGGGGTCTACCGCGCCTTCGAAGGCGGCATCGCCCTCTACGTCGAGAACGCCGCCGACTTCCTCGTCTTCGGCGGCCCGGAGACCAAAGGCGTCGTCATCCCGGAGCTGGAGATCGAGGCCCAGATCGGGGAGGGGGCGGAGTGAGCGGCGAGCCGACCGCGAAGCCGGCCCTGCCGCTGCGCGAGGTCCACGGCCCCTCCGCCCTCGGCGGCGGCTCACGCCGCTTCTTCGACCTGCTCTGGCTGATGTCGGTGACCGAGTTCAAGCGCGTCTACTTCGGCACCGTCCTCGGCTACCTCTGGTCGCTGATCCGGCCCCTGGCCCTCTTCGGCGTACTCCTCTTCGTCTTCACCAAGGTCTTCAAAATCGGCAGCGAAGACGCCGAGCACTACCCGGTGCTGCTGCTGATGGGGATCGTCCTCTTCACCTTCTTCCAGGAATCGACGACCAACTCGGTCACCTCGGTCGTCGCCCAGGAGGGGGTGGTTCGCAAGACCCAGTTCCCGCGCCTGGTGATCCCGCTCTCGACCGTCGTCACCGGCGGCTTCAACCTGCTCCTCAACCTCGTCGTCGTCCTCGGCTTCGTCTTCGGGTTCGGGGTGGACCCGATGTGGACCTGGCTGCTGTTCCCGCTGGCGCTGGCGCTGCTCTTCGTCTTCACCGCCGCGGTCAGCATGATGCTCTCGGTCCTCTACGTCCGCTTTCGCGACATCGCGATCATCTGGCTGGTCGCCGCCCAGATCCTCTTCTACGCGACGCCGATCCTCTATCCCGTCACCGCCTTCAAGAACGAGACCTACGAACACCTGCTGATGGTCAACCCGATCGCGGTGATCTTCCAGCAGGCGCGCGTCTGGCTGCTCGAACCCTCGGCGCCGACCGCGGTCGAAGCGGCCGGCGGCTGGACCGGCCTGATCCCGGCGATCGCGATCTTCGTCGTCGTCTGCTTCCTCGGCGTCTGGACCTTCAGCCGCGAGGCGCCGAAGGTCGCCGAGCAGCTCTAGCCAAAACCAGGCCGAGTCCGCTGCTGCACCGGAACTTCCAGCCGATCAACGGGTTCCGAACGGACATGAACTCTCCTAGGGCGGCACACATAAAGCGGACGAAAACCACGATCGCCATTGGTCTCGGACTGTTGGCGCTCCTTGCCCTCGCCCCCAGTGCGATCGCCAAGCCCCAGCTGCCTAACTTCGTCGTCAAGAAGGTGTCGAGGCCGGGCACGACTTTTCGCGGCTCGAGGCTGAGGGTGGTACTCAAGGTCCGTAATAAGGGACGGGTACCAGCCGGCAGGAGCAAGCTCGCGATCTACCTCAACGTCGGGAACTCCCATAAGTCGAATCCCAACCAGCTGCTGAAGCGAGTAGGCCTGGGGCGTGTCCGCAGTCGGAGAATGGTGCGGCGAAGGATCGGCGTCAGGATTCCCGCAAGCACGCCAGTGGGTTCCTATCGGCTGATCGTCTGTGCCGATTCTTTACATAAAGTCGCGGAGTCGAGCGAGCACGACAATTGCCGCCCGAGCCACGGCTTTGCTGTCATCGCCCGTTCCCCGACCCCAAGCTCGCCGGTGAGTCCAAGTCCGCCGCCACCCGCACCGGCTTTTACGACGACCGACGACCTCGACTGGGGCCTCAATGAGAACGCTGCGCTTGAATTCGCAGGTGCCGGGCAGCCAGTCGTGACCACCCTGCGGGCCGCGAACGGCGTGCCGGGGCAAGCGGGTTACAGCCAGAGCGGGGCCTCCCCGCAGCCCTTCGCGAAAGGCGACGTTTCCCGGTTGACCTTCGGTGACCCTGAGGACGCGGCGGCGGACGTCGCCCTTCCCTTTGCCTTCCCTTTCGGTGGTATCTACGAGGATTCCGTCTCCGTCTCAACCAATGGCTGGCTCGGCTTCGGAACCAGCCCCGCACTCGACTCCTTCCCGCACGGCCAGCGAACCGACTACCGCGGTATCGCCGCCGTCGTCGGTGACTTCTACCGTGGACTGATGCCGTTCTGGAGCGACCTCGACGTCGTAGGTGGCGAAAACGAAGTCCGCGAGGTGGTTCCGGCAGATCGCAGCTTCGTCGCTTTCCAGTGGGAAGTCGAAGAGGCGGGATCTGGAGTCATGCGGACTTTCCAGGTCGTGCTGTTCCCGGACGGACGCTTCCGCTTTGACTACCCAGGCGAAAATAGGTCCGGGGACAAAGAAGCGTTCGTCGGATATTCCCTCGGCACCGGCCCAGGCAGCGCCCGGATCGTCGCCGAAGATCTGCGCTCAGCGCCACCCGCAAGCATCCTCTTCACTCCCGACACCCAACTGTCAGCCTCTTCGCTGCCCCCCGGCAAAGCGACTCTGACGCTACCGCCGGGGAGCACGTTCACCTCCGCTGATCCCAGTTGCGCACTGTCGCAGGCTCCCACTGCTACCGAAGCCGGCCTCGTGTCCTGCATGATGCCTTCATTGCCCCCCGGCCGACAGGCGTCATCTCAGGTCCATTTCGCGATGCCCACGGATGCGCCCGGCGAGAGCGAGCCGCCGAACTTTCGCTACAGAGGCCAGTTCGCCTCCGGAGCATCGACCCTTAGCGATATCGACGAGATCGACGCCCTGAACCGCAACCTCGAACCGTCGAGGATCGGGATAACGCCGCAGTTCAGCGGCGGTCCTCCACAGGAAGGGGTGCCGATGAACTTTGAACCGATCATCCAATCCTTCGACGGCGGACTCGATGAACCGACTGCGTTCTTCACCTTCACCGATGCGACCATCAGCTCGATCAAGATCGACGGTGACCCGATCGACTGCACCTACTCAGGCGATTACACCGCCACCTGCGCTCTTCCCTCAGGGATGCTTCTGACGGAAGTCGAAATCGTCGTCGTTCCGGTCAGCACTTCCACCGTCACTTTCAGCGTCACCGCCGAAGCCCTGAACGCGCCACCGGTCACGGAAGGAATCGGTGTGAGCCCCTAGCGCCGGCGGCGCAGCAGCGGGACCCGCCAGGCCGCCTCGAACACGATCGCCCGGCTCATCTTCGAGTTGCCGACCTGGCGGTCTCGGAAGACGATCGGGATCTCCAGGACCCGAAAGCCCTTCTGCAGGGCCCGGTAGGTCATCTCCACCTGGAAGGCGTAGCCCTGCGAGGAGATCGCGTCGAGGTCGATCGCCTCGAGGACCTCGCGGTGGAAGCACTTGAAGCCGCCGGTCAGGTCCTTGACCTCGATCCCGAGGATCGTCCGCGCGTAGGCGCTGCCGCCGCGGCTGATCGCCTGCCGGACCAGGCTCCAATCCCGCACCCCGCCGCCGGCGACGTAGCGCGAGCCCAGCACCAGGTCGGCGCGCTCGCTCGCCTCGATCAGGCGGCGCAGGTCGACGGGGTCGTGGGAGAAGTCGGAGTCCATCTGCAGGACCAGCCCCGCCCCCCGCTCCAGCGCCTGCCGGAAGCCGGCGATGTAGGCGGAGGCGAGCCCTTCCTTCCCGGCCCGATGCAGCACCTCGACGGGCAGCTCACCGGTGAGCTTCTCGGCGATCTCGCCAGTCCCGTCGGGCGAGTTGTCGTCGACGACAAGCACCCGCGACCCCTCCGGCATGCTCGCCAGCGCGCGTCGGATGATCTGCTCGATGTTCCCGGCCTCCTCGTAGGTCGGGAGCACGAGCCAGGCCGAACCCTGAGCCTCAGTCTGCGACATCTGGGCCGATGGTATTGCGGGTTGCGGTCTTTACCTGTTGCCGCTCAGGGCAAAACGGTCACGGTCGCGATTCCCGGCTTGATCTTGCTCCCGGACAGAGCCGGGTCGATAAACGGCTAGACCCATCGCAATGGCCGCGTCTACCGCAGCTACCAGCAAAGCCGTGTTGCGGATGACGAAGTTCGCGGGCGACTGGTAGAGGCCAGCGGTGAGAACGACCGCTCCGACGACGATCCATGCCGGCCTGGCGAGGCGCGTCCTTGCAGAGCAGAGCACGATGGCCGAGAGGCCCACCATCCAGACCATGAATTGCGGGCTCAGGACTCGGCTGACGACGAGGAAAAGCAGGACGATCGTGAAGGCGAAGTCACGGCTCAAGGCCGGGTGCTCCAGGTCGCTGTGCCCGCGCTTGATGGCTCGGTCGCGCAGCAACCACCAGGCAGCCGCCATCAGCAGCACGGCGACCGCTGCCAGGTCCAGGAGCTTCCCGACGGTGTCGCCGAGGCTGGAACCGATCTCGTTGGTTCCGTAGCGCTGCACGACCGGCGGCGGCGTACCCCTCACGACCTCCCGAAGATGCCACGGGGTGGCGGCGACGGCCTCGATTTGCAACCCACGATCCCCTTGGTTGGTGATGAAGCCAGTCTGGTTGCCGAAGGCAATCCAGGCGATCGCGAAGATCGCCACCACCACCGCAAGTGCCGCTCCCGCGGCCCTTAGCGACCGTTTGTGGTCCCACTCCGCGAAGAGCAGGAACGCGGGCCAGACCTTCACCATCGCCCCGAGGCCGGCCAGCGCTCCGAACCATCCCGGACGCCGGTGGATCACGACGAGCGCGGCCATCGCAATGACCGTCGGCGCCATGTCAAATCGCAACACCGGCAGCGTGAAGAGCAGCGGCATCGCCAGGAGCCAGACCCAGACGCCGAGGTCACGGCGTTCGCGCTTGGCAAGGGAAATCAGCAGTCCCAGACCGACGAGATCGAAGATCAACATCAGACCGACGAACGAGGTCACGAAGCTGCCAAGCCCAATCCTGGGAATAAGGAAGAGAAAGGCTGCGCCCGGCGGGTATTGCCAGGTTTCTTCAGGCGGCATCGCATGGTTGGCCGCGATGAAGTTCGACCAGGCTTCGTAGGTATCGACGTCTCCGGGATCGATCCCGGGAAAATGGTCCCAGTAGCCCACCTGAGAGACGATCAGAAACCGGGTCAGCAGCCAGACCGAGATCCAGATGCCGAGCTTCAGGTACGGATTAGACCTTCCTTCGGCGCCCGCCACGCGCGACAGGTTCGCAGAAATTCCAACTACACTCGCCGCGATGGCAGAGGCTTCCGACCTGCAGGAGGAGCTCGACCGCCGTGATGCGGAGATCGTGCGGCTGCGGAACCTGCTGATCGCGAAGGACGCGGAGATGGCGGAAGTGAAGGGGCGGCTGACCGAGCTCGAGTACTACGGCCAGCGCCTGCTGATTCTGCGTGCCCGGATCATGCAGCGGGCGCCAGTGCTGATGCGGCTGGCGCGGGCGATCTACCGCCGGCTTCCGCGGAGCCTGCGCGGCGCGTGAGCGCCCCCCGCTTCTCGATCCTGACGCCGGTCTACAACACGCCGGCCGACGTCTTCTGGGCGATGATCCGCTCGGTGCGGCGGCAGTCGTTCCCGGACTGGGAGCTCTGCCTCGTCGACGATCGCTCGCCCGATCCCGAGGTCGCCGAGCTGCTGGCCGAGGCGGAGCGGCTCGACCCGCGGATCCGGGTCGAGCACCGGGCCGAGAACGGCGGCATCGTCGCCGCCTCCAACGACGCCCTGGCGATGGCGCGGGGTGAGTTCCTCGCTCTCCTCGACCACGACGATGAGCTGCACCCCGACGCGCTCGCGCTCGTCCACGAGGCGCTGCTCGGGGATCCTGAGGCCGACTACGTCTACACCGACGAGGACAAGATCGACCGCGCCGGCCATCATTCTGGACCGTTCTTCAAGCCCGACTGGTCGCCGGAGCGGATGCGGACGCAGATGTACAGCTGCCACCTCAGCGTCTTCCGCCGCTCCCTGGTCGAAGAGGTCGGTGGCTTCCACCCCGAGTTCGAGGGCTCCCAGGACTGGGACCTGGTGCTGCGGGTGACCGAGCGCGCCCGCTCAGTTCTCCACGTTCCCCGCGTCCTCTACCACTGGCGCATGCTCGAGACCTCGACCGCCGGCGGCGGCGAGGTGGCGAAGCCGTGGGCCTACGACGCCGGCACGCGCGCCGTGCAGGCACACTGCGAGCGGACCGGGGTCCAGGCGCGGGTCGAGCGCGACCCTGTCGACGCCGGCGTCTACCACCTGGTGCCGGAGCTGCGCGAGCGGCCGCTGGTCAGCATCGTCATGCCAACCGCCGGCGGCCGGCGCGAAGTCTGGTATGAGGACGTGGTCCTAGTCACCCACTGCGTCCGCAGCATCGTCGAGCGCAGCACCTACGAGGACTACGAGATCGTCTGCGTCCACGACGCCTCCACCCCGCCGGAGGTGCTGGCGGAGCTGACCGAAATCGCCGGCGAGCGGCTGCGCCTGGTCGAGTACGACCGCCCCTTCAACTTCTCGGAGAAGATCAACCTCGGCGCGGCCGAGGCCCGCGGCGAGCACCTGCTGCTGCTGAACGACGACATGGAGGTGATCGCCCCGGACTGGATCGAGCGGATGGTCATGTACTCGAGCATCCCCGAGGTCGGAGCGGTCGGCGGCCGCCTGCTGCTCCAGGACGGCCGGCTCCAGCACGTCGGCGTGCGGGTGGAAAAGGGGCTCCCCGGCCATTACTTCCACGGCTTCCACGGCGACTACAAGGGCTACGCGAACGGGGTCCGCGTCGCCCGCAACTGCCTCGCCGTCACCGGCGCCTGCCTGATGACCCGCCGCGCCCTGTTCGAGGAGCTGGGCGGCCTGCCCCTGGAGCTGCCGAACAACTACAACGACGTCGACTACTGCCTCGAGGTCCGCCGCGCTGGGCTGCGAACGGTCTACGACCCCGATCTGGTCCTCTACCACTTCGAGTCCTCCAGTCGCTCGAACGAGGTCGACGACTGGGAGAAGGAGCTCTTCCGGCAGAAGTGGTCCTCGCTGACCGCCGTCGACCCCTTTTCGAATCCCAGTTTGCGCGGCGAGGTCCCCCGCTTCACCTCCGGCTTCCAGTGGGCGAAGCGGCGCCGGCTGTTTGGTCAGCGGAAGTACGCCCGCGTCCCGTTCTGAGTTCGGCACAGGTAACCTCTGGCCGGTGCAGGGATCGAAGATCCTCGTTCTCGGCTGCGGTTTCATCGGCAGCAACATCGTCGAGGAGCTGGCCGGCCTCTCCTCCGCGCCGCGGGTTCTGACGCGGTCGCATCCCCCTGCCGCCGTGGCGAGCCTGTTGCGGGAGGGCGACCTGCTGCTGGGCGACGCCCGCGAGCCGGAGCTCGTCGCCCGCGCCCTCGAGGGGGTCGACCACGTGATCTTCAGCGCCGGCGGCCTGCTGCCGGCCGCCTCCGAGGAGGACCCGGAGCTCGACCGCGAGTTGACCCTGGGACCGGTGCAGACGGTGCTGGCGGCGCTGCGGTCGCGGCCGGAGGTCTCCCTCGTCTACCTGTCCTCCGGCGGCACCGTCTACGGCGAGCCGGCCGAGGTCCCCGTCTCCGAGGAGGCGCCGACCGATCCCGTCGGCGCCTACGGGCGGCTGCACCTCGCCTGCGAGGAGGCGGTGCTGGCGCAAGGACGCGAGTACGGCACCCAGGTGCGGATCCTGCGCTGCTCGAGCGTCTACGGCCGCCATCAGCACCCAGACCGCGGCCAGGGAGCGCTGGTCACCTTCCTCAACCGGATCGAGACGCGGCGGCCGGTTGAGATCTTCGGCGGCGGCGAGTCGGTCCGCGACTACGTATACGCCGGCGACGTCGCCAAGGCGGTGGCGCGCCTGCTCGAGACCACCGGGGGCGAGCCGGTGCTGAACGTCGGCTCGGGCGAGGGCACGAAGCTGATCGACCTGCTGCGGCTGGCGGAGCGGCAGGCGGGCCGAGAGGCCGAGGTGCACGAGCACCCGCCGCGCGGGTTTGAAGTCGGGCGGATCGTCCTCGACATCGGCCGCCTCCGCGACCTGATCGATTTCCAGCCGATCCCACTCGAGCAGGGAGTCGCGCTGACCGATCGCTGGCTCCGCACGGAAGCACCCGCACGAGTGTGACCACCTTCGCCGAACGCCTGAACGGGCTGCGCTGGCGCCTGCGCGCAACCCGCCGTCTCTGGAGCGGCGGCGCCGACCCCACGGAATCGTTCCTGCCCCCCATCCCTCAGGAACCCGCACCGATGGGGAAAATCGACGTCCCCGGTCCGGGGGCCGAGATCGTGGGCCCGGTCTTCATCGTCCGGGGGTGGGCGCTTTTCCCGAAGAGCCCGACGGCGAAGGTCGAGGTCAACGTCAACGGCAGAACAGTGGGACGGGCTCGGCTCGCGCACCTGCGCCCGGACGTGGTTCAGAGCTGGGAGGTCGCCGAGGCGATCAGCTCCGGCTTCGAGCTGGCCCTCGAACGCGAGGTCATCGAGCTGCCAGAAGGGCCGGCCACGGTCGAGGTGGTCGCGGCGAGCGTCGCGGGCGAACGCCAGGTGCTCGGGCCGATCGAGGTGGTCTTCGGGGACCCGAACGCCGAAGATGCGGTCCCTAGCGATGGCAAGGACCCCCTCCCTCCGCTCCCTCTGCCGACCCCAGCCGCTGCTCCTGGTCCGGCTCCACACGTCCTCGTCGTCACGCACCAGCTCAGCCTCGGCGGAGCCCAGCTCTACCTGCTGGACCTGCTGCGGCAGCTGGTCGAGGCCCAGAACG